>NZ_CAWUGZ010000011.1:0-1579 GCF_963921845.1 Commensalibacter sp. Nvir
GTATAAGTCCATCTTTTGCCATAAAGAAAAATATACGTGTTTGGCCATACAGTAAAACCAACATGACGGAGCTTAAACCAATAACCGCACTTAGCTTTAAAATAAGTGCTAAAATTGGCATATGTATCAAATCAATTGCAACCGCCAGTGGATCTGAAACGTTTAGGTTTTTATAAGGTACAATTCCAACTAGTACAAAAGCGACACTGATATAAATCAGAGTTGATATCACTAAAGAAGCAATAATACCAAAAGGAATATCTTTTTGTGGATTTTTTGCCTCTGAAGCAGCGGTTGATACAGCTTCAAATCCAATGTAAGCAAAAAATATTGTTGATGCTGCTCGAAATACGCCTGTTATTCCAAAGTTTAAAGGACCAGTAGAAGCAGGGATAAAAGGGGTCAAATTATGATAATTTATAAAAAAAGCACAAATAACGACAAACAAAATGAGGACACCAATTTTCATGGTAACAATAATTGCATTTACTGTTGCAGACTCTGATACACCGAAAAGTAAGGCAGTAGAAACGAAAAGAACAGAAATGGCACCGACGAAGTCAATAGAAAAATTGATGATGATTCCTTTTCCGTATCCCTCTGGAGAGGGCTGAAATGTTGAAGTATGGAGGTAAAAGGGAACATCAATATGAAAACTATGTAATAAAGAAATGGCGTAGCTAGAAAAGCCAGAAGCTACAGAGACAGCGGAAATACCGTATTCCAAAAGTAGCAGCCAGCCAACGGCCCAAGCGATTTTTTCTCCGAGTGAAGTATAGGCATAGCTGTAAGCTGAACCTGCTACAGGCATAGTTGAAGACAGTTCTCCATAAGAAAGAGCCGTAAAGAGGCAAGCAATCGCAGCAATAATAAATGAAAGAATAACAGCCGGTCCAGCAAAATTAGCGGCGGCAGTACCCGTCATGACAAAAATTCCTGCTCCTATAGTTGAGCCAACTCCAATCATGGTCAGTCGCCAAGGGCCTAAGCAACGGTTCAATCCATGGTCTTGGGCATCTTGAGCAATTTGTTGAATAGATTTACGTTTGGATAAAAAAGACATTCTTATTTATTGGTAATGGAATTAAAAGTTAAAAAAAGTTATCGGTAATATAGAAGAAAAAAACTATACAAATAATAATAGTTTAAAAAGATTTTTTTTATTTTTATGCATGTATAGAAGGATCTTTTCTTTGCTTAATAATTTTATTGACATGATTAAAAATTGCTTCTTCAATCAATTCTGCTTCGTTCGCAAAAATATGATTGGCATTAAGTAAGATTTGATAATCTACATCAATACCTTTTTGGGAATTAAGCTTTTCAACAAGTTTATTGATTTCAATAATGGGAACAACCGTGTCCTTTTCACCAGCAATCATCAATCCACCGCAAGGACAAGGCGCCAAAAAGTTGAAATCGTAATGATTCGCAAGAGGTGCGACACTAATCCATCCTTGTATTTCTGGTCGCCGCATTAACAGTTGCATTCCGACAAAAGCACCAAATGAATAACCACTAATCCATAATTCTCGAGAATTTGTATTTGCCATTTGTAACCAGTCTAAAGCAGCAGCGG
>NZ_CAWUGZ010000012.1:0-5845 GCF_963921845.1 Commensalibacter sp. Nvir
GTATAAATATTGAGTTTTTTTGCTATGCTTACCGTTTCGTCATGGCTATTATCATCGGTTAAAAGAATATCATCAACAATATCTTTTGGGATTTCGCTATAGGTTTGTTCAAGGGTTTTGGCTGCGTTATAGGCAGGTAAGACAACGGCTATTTTTTTTCCATTTATCATGGGACAGGACCAGTTGTTGATTTACAAATTGCGTATGCAGAAACTTTTAACTCATAGAATAGATTTACAGATTATATTATATACAATGTCATACCATGAGTTAGAAATAAGAAATTATATTTATTCTAGTTTATAACTATAAATTTTTAGATCACAGAATAATAAGTTTAGATTCATTATATCAGGTGTCAATGCAACAGAATAAACGACTCATAAAATCTTGGATAAAAAAACAAAATAAAATAGGTCAAAAGGTTATTTTGCCAATCGTTATTTTAAGTTTCTTTTCCAACATAATTTCGATGGGCATTGCTTGGTGTATTGCCCAAATATTGGGGAAACTATTATTACCAAGTATACATTTACCTGTTTCCACATCTGTTTTATTAAGCCTTTATATTGTATTAATTTTGCTCAAAGGGGTTTTGATTTACAGCGAAGAGTTAACCGCGATTAAAATCGGTTTAATAGCACGAAAACGGCTTAGATCTGAAGTATTGACGCAAATTATTGCTGCTGGTCCTATTCTTTTGTATAAACATTCCATCGGTGCTCTATCGTCTATAGTGATTGATCAAATTGAATCGTTAGATGGCTATTTTTCTCGATGGTTGCCTATATCCATTTTATGGATACTATCCCCTTGCACCATATTAATATTTGTTTTTTTTATACAACCCTGGGCTGCACTTATTATTGGTTTATGTGGCCTAATGGTTCCTGTTGCGCAAGCGTTGTTTGGGATTGGTGCAGCGGTTGCAGCTCGCAAACAGTTTATAGCTATGATGCGTTTACAAGGACGTTTTATGGATCGCATCAAAGGAATTGCTACTATAGTTTTGTTAGGTCGTTCCAATGATGAAGCAAAAAAGTTAGCGTTTGCTGCTAATGAGCTTAGAATATGCACGATGAAGGTTTTGCGCGTAGCGTTTTTATCTTCTGCTTCTATCGATTGTGCAATGATTGTTTCCATTATTTTAGTAGCAATGGTGGATGTTGGAAGCTTTTATAATAGTGCCCCTTTTCATTCGGTGCCTGTGACGCATGCCTTGTTTGCCTTACTTATTATACCTGAATTTTTTCAACCTTTAAGAAATTTTGCCTTGGCTTATCAAGATAGGGCAAAGCTTAATAGTGCGGCGGCTTCTATTGTTGTATTACCTGAGAGTTCAAATAAAGATAAGGTAAACAAATCGTGGAATGATACTGAACTGTATGCGCTTGAATTTAGTGATGTTTCCTTTTTTTGGGATCCAGCAAGAGGAAAAGCCCTTGAAAATATTTCCTTCAAAACAAAATCGAACGAGAATATTACTTTAATAGGACCGTCAGGGGCAGGGAAGTCTACGCTGATTGATTTGCTACTGGGCTTTATAAAACCAACCAGTGGCATAATTAAATTAAATGGGGTGGACATAACCACGTTAAATAGTGAAAATTATGCGTCCTTATTGGCTTGGATCGGCCAAAGACCAGTTATATTTTCATCAACGATTAAGGAAAATATACTTTTTGCTAATCCGAATGCTAGCGAAGAACAATTTAATAAAGCTATTGAATTAGCCTCAATGAAAAAAATAATACAGGAATTACCTAGAGGCATTGATACAGTAGTGGGTGAAGGCGGGTATGGCCTTTCCGGGGGACAGGCGCAAAGAATAGCAGTAGCCAGAGCATTTCTCAAAGATGCTCCTTTAATTTTGTTGGATGAGCCTACGGCTCATCTCGATCCTCGTAATGAAGCTGATATTTTTGAGAGTATTCGTATCCTTGCTCAGAATAAATTAGTGGTGCTTGCAACGCATTCTGTCAGTGGACACCATCTAGAAGGGTTACACCTGACGTTAGAGAAGGGGCATATTATGTCTCGAATGATGGTAAACTAGGCGTCCTTATTATGAAAAATCCTCAAAAAAAAGTGAAAACAATTGAAGCGTTCAAAGAAATTTTCTCTGTTTGGCGTGTGCATCGTTTTTCTATAGGAATAAGCATTGTTTTTTCTTTACTTGCTTTAGGCTTTGGGTTGGCTTTGATGAGCTTAGCGGGCAGTAAAGTTGCCCTCAGCGCTTTGGGCATTGCGATGATAAGTTCATTAATGTTAAAAATACTGGGGGGAGGGCGTTTAATTATGCGTTACGTTGAACGCTTATATACCCATAATGTTATGTTCAAAGCAATCGCAGATTTAAGGGTTTGGTTCTTTAAAAAATTGGCAAAAGGCGCTGCAGCAGGATTAGGATTTAGGCATAGTGGGGATATACTTTCACGGTTAGTTACGGATATTGAAACGTTAGACAATCTTTATTTGCGTATATTTTTGCCTTTTCTTGGGTTTTTATTAACTCTTTTGGTCTTAATCGCTTCAATAAGTATGATTAATATTCCATTAGCCTTTATTCTATCGTTGCTATTTATTATTTCAGGGTTTGTTTGCCCGTTGCTTTCTGCTTGGATAACATGCAAGCGTGGCAAAAATCTTATTCAAGGTATAGCTAAATTACGCATGGTCTCCCTCGATTGTATTGCTGGATTAAAAGAAGTCAGAGTTTTTAATGCGGCACATCGGTTGCAAAGTTTGATAAAAAAGCACGAGGCTATTCTTTTTAATGAATATCACGCACAAGCAAAAATCATTGCTTGTTTTAGTTCGATAAGCTATTTGTGCGGTCAAATTGCTGTTTTGTGCATTTTTGCAGCGGCCATGGATATTGGCTTTCAGGGAATCCATCCTCTTCAAATTGTGTTTTGTTTGTTCTTAACCTTAACAGCGTTTGAAGTGGTGCTTTCTTTGTCTAAAGCGGGGGCACTTGCAGGTCAGATCGTGAATTCAGCACTGCGTGTAGTAAATGTAAACGATGGTTATGTGTATGTTGAACAGGGATATGACAGCACATCCCCCTGTGGATTTGATATAAAAATTTGTAATCTCGGATTCCGGTGGAAAGAAAATACACCATGGCTGTATCGTGCTTTTAATCTTTCTATCAAACAAGGACAAAGAATAGCGATTGTCGGTTCGTCTGGTGCAGGGAAATCCACGTTGGCGGCGTTGTTATTAAAAATTATTCCTGCTACAGAAGGTGAAATATGGTTGGGTGACAAACAAATATGCGATTTGAAAGATGATCTTGTAAGAAGTAAAATTGCTTGGCTCTCTCAAGAAACGCATCTTTTTGACGACACGATTAGGGAAAATTTACGTTTAGGCTACCCAGACGCCAGTGAAGAAGAATTATGGCAGTCTTTAAAAGATGCTGCGGTGGATGATGTGGTCAAATCGTTTCCAGACGGATTGGATACATGGTTGGGTGAGGGAGGAATACGAGTATCGGGAGGGCAAGGCAGAAGAATTGCATTGGCGAGGACTTTGTTATCAAAAGCACCCATTCTTTTATTTGATGAACCAACTACAGGGTTAGACGTGGATACTGAAAAAGATTTTTTTCAAATCCTTAACCGTATTGCTTTGGACCGCACCATTATCCTTATTATGCATCATCTAACAGGGGTTGAAAAAATCGATTATGTATGTCGTTTGTTCGATAAATAATTTAAGAATTAATGCCATAAAAGTTTCATGTTTGTTTTGTCTACAAAAGCAGATATGGTAAATAAAATAAATATATTGAGATGTTAGATTTAATTAAGGAAATGTAAATGCGCCGTATATTGCCAACTATCTTTGTCGCTTCTTTGCTTTTTGGTTGTGCTCAGCATTCTAATCTGACCGCAACCAATGACAGAACTTACGTTGTATTTTTCCCTTTTGCTTCTACTAAGCTTGATGATCCTGCACAAACTACAATTTCTCAAGCAGCAAATTATGCTAAGCATTTTCCTGCAAAGCACGTTTACGTTAAAGGCTATGCTGCTATTTACGGGGATATGTCTATCGATGAAAGTTTGGCCAAAAATAGAGCTGAAGTTGTATCAAAGCAAATTATTGATAAAGGCATAGATTCTAATCGAGTACACGATAGCCCTAGACCCCCTGAAGATAGAAAAAATCAGCTTGCAGCGCGTCGAGTTGAGATTGAGGTTAAATAAGTTTATTTATATGTTTTATGAATAGTGTGAATTCTTTGGAAAAAAGCACGGATCCTCTCAGTGCTTTAAACACTATATTTGGTTTCCAAGCTTTTCGTGGTCTACAAGAACAAGCAATTCGCTCAATAATAAATGGCGAAGATGTTCTTTTACTTATGCCTACAGGCGGTGGTAAAAGCTTATGTTATCAACTTCCTTCATTATGTCGAAAAGGCATAGGGTTGGTCATTTCCCCCTTAATTGCTCTGATGAACGATCAAGTGGCTTCGTTACGACAATTAGGGGTCAATGCAGGCGCACTGCATTCTGAGATTGGTTTGGAAGAGATAAGTCAAATACAGCATTCTATTATTCATGGAGATTTAAAAATACTTTATATCTCTCCAGAAAGACTGGGAACGGAGAGTATGCTTGCAACGTTAAAGCGGAGCAGGCTTGCTGTGATTGCCATTGATGAAGCCCACTGTGTTTCGCTTTGGGGACATGATTTCAGACCCGAATACAGATTGATGAACAATCTTGAAAATTTGTTTCCAAAGGTTCCAAGAATAGCCCTTACTGCTACGGCCGACCCTGCAACCCAAGCGGACATTCTTACCGCCTTATCTATGCCAAAGGCAAAAATTTACAAAAAAAGTTTCCATCGTAGCAATCTGTTTATACGCGCGGTTCCTAAAACTTCAGAGACCAAACAACTCTTAGAAATTATTAGTCAATTTTCTAATCAAACCTCAATTATTTACTGTGGTAGTAGAAAAAAGGCCGAACGTACGGCATTAAGGTTAGTGAACCATGGGTTGAACGCGCTTGCCTATCACGCTGGATTATCATCACTTGAGAAAAAAACTGCCTTATTACGATTTCGATCGGGAGAGCCTCTCATCGTTGTGGCTACCGTGGCTTTTGGTATGGGAATCGACCGGCCTAATGTACGATTAGTTGTTCATTTGGATATGCCGAAAGGTCCAGAGCATTATTATCAACAAATTGGGCGGGCGGGTCGAGACGGGGATAGGGCGGATGCAATTTTATTGTATAGTGGTGAGGATTTTGCAAAGGCGAGATACTGGATTGATCATTCTGAATTGTCTGACCAGCAAAAAAAATTGTCTTTTAATCGGTTAGAGATGATGATCAATTTTGTGGAAACTACCCAATGTCGTCATCAAGTTTTATTAAGCTGTTTTGGCGAAACAATGCCCAATCCCTGTGGTCATTGCGATAATTGTAAACATCCTCCAATTTTATTAAGTGGAACTGTAGCTGCACAAAAAGTTTTATCCGCTGTTTATCGGACGGGTCAATGTTTTGGAGCGTTACACATTATAAATGTTTTAAGAGGGCTTAAAAATAATTATATTTTAAATTATCGTCATGATCGTTTGTCATTATTTGGTATTGGCAATGAAAATTCTGTCAATTTTTGGAAGACGATTATTAGACGATTGCTCGCTGACGATGTTCTTAGGCAAGGGATTGAACGATCAAATTTTTTTCTTAACAAAGAAAAAGCTTTGCCTTTATTAAAGGGAGAAAAAGAACTTTTTATAAAAAATAATTTAGAAACATATAATTTTTCTAAATTATCTGAGGCTAAACAATCGAGTTTATCTAGCGAACAACAAGCT
>NZ_CAWUGZ010000013.1:0-16095 GCF_963921845.1 Commensalibacter sp. Nvir
CTCTATTAGAATACAGCAACACACACCAAAATAGCGCGCCCATCGTAATTTGCCCACCTTTTACGTTATTGCATCACGTTAATAAATTAATTTCTAATTCGTCTATGAAATTAGGTGCACAAAATTGCCATGCCGCTGATAAAGGCGCCCATACGGGTGAGATTTCTGCCGCTATGATTCGCGATACAGGGGCAAAATATGTTATCTTAGGTCATTCCGAACGAAGAAAAGACTGTCACGAAAGTGATGAAACGGTCAGGCAGAAAACGTCTGCTGCACGAAAAGCAGGTTTAGTTCCTATCGTCTGTATAGGTGAAACGAAAGAAGAACGCGATTCAAATACCTATAAGCAAGTTATTTCTCGACAATTAAACGAATCCCTTCCTGAAAATTTTGAAGGAATGATTGCCTATGAACCCGTGTGGGCAATTGGAACAGGTATATCTGCTAAAAACGAAGAAATTGCTGAAGTCATTTCACTTATTCGTCAAAAATTAAGCGAAAAATTTGGTGAAATTGGAAAAAAAATCACAATTTTATATGGTGGCTCTGTAAAACCTAACAACGTTAGTGATATATACACTATTGATCAATTGGGAGGAGTATTAGTAGGCGGCGTTAGTCTTATTCCCGAAGATTTTATTAAATTGATTGATATCGCACAAAACTTCAACTAATGCTTTAACGTAATCTTCATTCTATCGTCTAACGAAAGCACCATTAAATCATGATGACCATACTTTTAATCCTACATTTAATTGTAACTATTGCCTTAATAGGCGTTGTTTTAATTCAACGTAGCGAAGGTGGTGGTCTCGGTATTGGCAGTAGCCAAGGCATGGGTTCTTTTATGACTGGTCGTGGTACTACCAATTTACTTACCAGAACAACATCCGTACTGGCACTATTATTTATGGTTTTATGTTTGGCCATGGCCATTCTTAATAAAGGAGGCTCTCTTAGATCAAATGATATCTTAGCTCAACCTCAATCAACCAACAAAACAGCACCCCTAAAATAAATATTATTTTTGTAAATTGCCTCAGTTATTGTAAAGAGAACTTTTATGACACGTTATGTATTCATCACAGGTGGTGTTGTGTCTTCGTTGGGTAAAGGAATAGCCTCTGCTGCGCTTGCTAGTTTATTACAAGCTAGAGGTTATTCTGTTCGTTTAAGAAAACTGGATCCTTACCTCAATGTGGACCCCGGAACCATGAGTCCTTACCAACATGGCGAAGTTTTTGTTACGGACGATGGGGCAGAAACCGATCTTGATTTGGGTCATTACGAACGCTTTACAGGGGTTAGTGCTTCTCAACATGATAATGCAACAACAGGTCGTATTTATTCCGATGTCATCATGAGAGAAAGGCGTGGTGACTATTTAGGAGCGACTGTGCAGGTCATACCGCATATCACCAATGCCATCAAATCTGTTATTTTACATAACGCGGGTGATACTGATTTTATGCTTGTTGAAATCGGTGGTACCGTTGGAGATATTGAAAGCTTACCTTTTTTAGAAGCAATACGCCAATTGCGAAATGATCTTAAACCCGATCATACATTATTCATGCATTTAACGCTTGTACCTTGGATCGCTTCTGCAGGGGAACTTAAAACAAAACCAACCCAACATTCTGTTAAAGAACTGCAAAATGTAGGAATACAACCGCAAATTCTTTTATGCCGTTGCGACAGACCTATCCCTAAGAACGAACGACAAAAAATTGCAAATTTCTGTAACGTAAGGTCTGAATCAGTCGTTGCAGCTTTGGATATTGATACCATTTACGCCTGCCCCATTGCCTATCATGAGGAAGGGTTAGATACAGAAGTTCTTCACCATTTTAAACTTCCTTATGAAAAAGAGCCTAATTTAGAGAAATGGCATCGTATTGTAGATGCGTTGCGTCATCCCCAAGGACAAGTGACGATCGCAATCGTTGGCAAATATACTTCTCTAATCGACAGTTATAAATCCCTTATCGAAGCTCTATTGCATGGAGGTATTGCCAACCGCGTCAGAGTCAACATTAAATGGATAGAAGCCGAACAACTTGAAATTAACGATAATTTAACACCATTTTTTGAAAATGTATCTGCCATATTGGTGCCAGGGGCTTTTGGAGAAAGAGGAAGCGAAGGAAAAATCAAGGCTATTCATTATGCAAGAGAAAGCAAAAAACCTTATTTTGGCATTTGCTTTGGTATGCAATTGGCGGTTATTGAATGCGCACGAAACTTAGCCGGATTGCCAAACGCTTCTTCCTCTGAGTTTGGTCCTACAGGAGAACCAGTCGTAGGCCTATTAACAGAATGGATAGATTCAGGACAAGTTAAGAGACACTATTCTGGAGACAAAATGGGGGGTACGATGCGTCTAGGTGCTTATACTGCTGTTTTATCCCCTCATTCAAAAGTAGCAGAAATATACAAACAAAACGAAATAAAAGAACGCCACCGCCACCGTTATGAAGTGAATATTCAGTATAAACAGCAGATTGAAAAGGCTGGATTGATTTTTTCAGGCCTATCCCCAGACAAAGTTTTACCAGAAATTGTAGAATATCCCGACCATCCTTGGTTTATCGCTGTTCAATTTCACCCGGAACTTAAATCAAAGCCGTTTGCTCCCCACCCGCTATTCTCTAGTTTCATCAAAGCAGCGCTTGACCAAGGAAAGTTAAAAAATGAACAATAAATTTGTCAACGTAGGCTCGTTAACTCTAGCTAATCATTTACCCTTCACACTTATCGCAGGACCCTGCCAAATTGAATCTTTGGATCATGCCCTCGAAATCGGCGCAAGATTAAAGGAAATATGCCTCAAATTATCCATCAATTTAATTTACAAAAGTTCATTTGATAAAGCCAATCGAACCAGTATACAAACGAAAAGAGGATTAGGCATTGAAAGAGGTTTACGTATTTTACAAGAAGTAAAATCTAATTTAGGACTGCCTATACTGACCGATGTGCATTTACCAGCCCAGTGTGCAGAAGTTGCTGAGGTAGTTGACGTGCTACAAATACCTGCTTTTTTGTGCAGACAAACCGATTTATTAATAGCTGCTGCAAACACAAACAAAGCGATTAATATTAAAAAAGGGCAGTTTTTGGCTCCTTGGGATATGAAAAACGTGGCCGAAAAAATTGCTTCTACAGGCAATAATAATATTTTATTGTGTGACCGAGGCACTTCTTTTGGTTACAACACTTTGGTAAGCGACATGCGCGGCCTACCCATTATGGCTCAGACAGGATATCCTGTCGTCTTTGATGCAACGCACTCCGTTCAACAACCCGGTGGTATGGGGAATTCCTCGGGAGGTCAAAGAGAATTCGTCTCTTATTTAGCCCGTGCTGCCATTGCAGTCGGGGTTGCAGCCCTATTTTTAGAAACCCACGAAGATCCTGACCATGCACCGAGCGATGGACCTAATATGATTGATATTGCTGATCTTCCGTTTCTTTTGGAACAATTAAAACAAATTGATTCCATTATCAAATCATAAGACTAACTCTATTAGCTAATTTTAAGATTAGAATTAATCAACATAAAAATAACGCATTCGAAAAGACTTTATTAATAAGATTTTTTCCTAAGAAAACTATATCGTTTACTGTTGTTGTAAAAAAAATTAGCTGAGTTCGTATCTAAAATATGTGATATATAAATTTTTAATACTCATGATAATTTTCAAGCTTAGAAATTAATAACTAAAAAAATAAACCGACTATTGGATAAGAAAAAAACAAAGTTAATTTTAATCAAAATATATACAATGTTCGCTAATAATCCTTAGAGTGCCTTCGATAAAATTAACCCAAAGTGACAAACATTATTTCTTTATTTTGGATGTTTCCCATTTTCTTAAAAAATTATTATTTTAAGATGTTACCTAAGTGCTGGTAAAATAAACACATAGTGATTATACTTTTTAGATATTTGACAAAGACTACTCTTTGCATGAGTAAGACTCTAAGTCGTAATAGTTTATTGTAAGCAAAAAATACAATAAATGTCGCTACCTTTGTAGTTAATGATAATACGGAACGTTAGGATAAAATATGAGTGCAATTGTTGATATTATCGCACGGGAAATTCTCGATAGCCGCGGTACTCCAACCGTTGAAGTTGATGTTGAGTTAGAAACGGGTATCATCGGAAGAGCAGCAGTTCCTTCTGGTGCATCAACGGGGATACATGAAGCCGTTGAATTACGCGATGACGACAAAAATCGCTATTTTGGCAAAGGTGTTTTAAAGGCTGTTAACAACGTTAATAGCGAAATTTTAGAAGCTGTTGTTGGATTGGAATCTCTTGATCAAATCCTAATTGACCAAACAATGATTGATCTTGATGGCACACCCAATAAAGGGCGCTTAGGTGCGAACGGGATGTTGGCCGTGTCGCTTGCTGCTGCAAAAGCATCCGCTTTGGAATTGGATATACCTTTATACCGCTACATTGGCTCACCCTATGCTCATGTATTGCCAGTGCCTATGATGAACATTGTTAACGGTGGTAAACATGCAGACAATCCAATAGATATTCAAGAGTTTATGATTGTTCCTCATGGTGCATCTTCCATTAATGAAGCGGTTCGGATGGGGTCGGAAGTTTTTCATACTTTAAAAAAGGATTTGCATGCTGCGGGGTTGAATACAAGCGTAGGAGATGAAGGTGGCTTCGCACCCAACCTAAAATCCGCAAACGAAGCTTTATCATATATTATGAAAGCCATTGAAAAAGCAGGGTATAAACCTGGTGAAGAAATTTCTCTTGCATTGGATCTAGCGTCTTCTGAATTTTTTAAAGACGGTAAATATAATATGACCGGAGAAGGAAAGATTTTAAACTCTAGCCAAATGGTGGATTACATTGCCGACCTTTGCAATAATTTTCCAATTATATCCGCTGAAGATGGATGTTCTGAAGATGACTGGGAAGGTTGGGCAGAATTGACCAATAGACTTGGAAATAAAGTTCAATTGGTTGGTGATGATATTTTTGTTACAAATCCAGAAAGATTAGCAAGAGGTATTAAACAAAATATCGGTAATTCTTTATTGGTTAAAGTTAACCAAATTGGTACGTTAACCGAAACTTTTAGAGCAATGGAGCTTGCCCACCGACACGGATATACTACGGTTGTTAGCCATCGCTCTGGTGAAACTGAGGATGCAACCATTGCCGATTTGGCCGTGGCTACCAATGCAGGTCAAATTAAAACAGGTTCTTTATCTCGTTCCGATCGTATTGCAAAATACAATCAACTTATACGTATCGAAGAGGATTTGGGAAGTTCCGCTCGCTATGCCGGACGTAATGCTTTTAAAGCTTTAGAAATACTTTAAAATTTTCTAACCCATTAAACCTTTGTTTAGTGGATTATGTATGCATTTAATTTAGTGGAGGGTTCAATGCGCGTTGTTTACTATTGTAAAAAAACAATTAAAGCACTGACCCCTCCACTTTTTTTTCTTGGCTTGACTGCTTATTTCGGATGGAATACGTTAAACGGCGAACATGGGTTTCACAGTTATAAAATCCAACAAAACGTATTAATTGAAGCCCAAAATGCCCAGAAGGATGCTCAATTGGAACAACAAGCTTGGGCTAGGCGCGTTGAAGGCCTCAAAAATAATGTGGATAAAGATTTATTGGATGAACGTACAAGAGTAATGCTGAGCTTTGCTCAAAGCGACGAAATTATCATACCCTATAAAGCGAATGATCATTTATATTAAAAAAAGCTGAAATAATTTTCAGCTTTTTTTAATTATTTAATTTTTGATTCCCGAAACACTACATGTTTGCGTACAACTGGATCGTATTTTTTTAATTCCATCTTGCCAGTATGAGCGCGCGCATTTTTTCTGGTTACATAAAAAAAACCAGTTTCTGCACTCGAAAGAAGTTTAATTTGTATTGTATTACTTTTTGCCATATTATCCTCATTCTATTAAGCTAATGCCATTAGCCATAAAAATTACAATTTGTATTTTTTGCAATGACCCCTTAACTACTTCCTTGTTCTTACGTTTTTTTTTATATTTGTCAATTGCTATTTCAATATCTAAAGAGTTAACCCTAAGCCATTAACTGGTTTACCCATTCAGATGCTAGCTTTTTTGCGCATCTATCAATGATTGTTGGGGTTATCGTGTCAAAATGTTCAAATTCTGCAATAATGTTGATACGACCATGGGATTCAATAGCTTTTTTATTACTAGGATCAAGCGTTCCGTTTAATATAACCCCAGCAATTTGCAAGCCATTTTGTCTTAAAATTTGTAAGCTCATAAGGGTATGATTGATCGTTCCCAAGCTGGTTCTGGACACAAGAATAACGGGTAAGTTAAACTTTTTCATTAAATCAATCATATAATAATTAAAGGATAACGGAACTAAAATGCCTCCTGCCCCCTCAACAATAATTGGTGAATCAGAACCATAATTTGGAAACTGAACGGTGTGTATGTCAATCGTTTGTGAATCTTGCTTTGCAGCTTCTTCTGGCGATAAAGGAGCCGCCAATTCAATGCACGGTGGTATAATTTGCGTGTCCGAACAACGCGTAAGCTGTTTAACTGTAATGCTGTCACCATGGTCACAGTTTAACCCTGTTTGAATAGGTTTCCAATATACGGCCTTCAGCGCCTTTACTAAACAAGAAGCAGCAAACGTTTTCCCCACTTCCGTATCGGTGCCTGTGACGAAAAACCCCTTGCAAGGAAAATGCTTAAAAAGACCAATGGCAATTTCATAAGTAGTGTACTGGTATTCTTTATTAAATTCTTTGATGACATGTTTTAAAGAGCCCACTTTAACAGGGCTACTATGATCATGCAGTGTACCAGCGCCTATCCTTTTAAGTTCTTTGAAAAAATTTAATCCATCCATTGTTAAATCTATCAATGTTTCTCTTTTCCATTGAGAAGAACTTCCATTAATATAGATTGCTTGCAATGCTTCAAAAGAAGGATAATGTGAAAAAAGATTATTAACGTTATTTCTAATAAAAATTTCTTGCCATTCTAAGAAACTACTACGTGTTAATGTTGAAAAAACTAAACAGCCATTAGGATTTAACAGAGATACGCAATTTACTAACCCTTTTTCTAAATTTTGAAACCATTGAAACGTAAAATTTGAGCAAATCAAGTCATAACGATCGTTTGTTTGTATAGTTTCACCATCTAATACGCGATAACTCAATCTCGTATGCGCGTCGCCAAATTTTTCTTGAGCTCGTTTAAGCATTTTTGGCGAAATGTCAGAGGCAACAATACGAGCTTCAGGAAATGCACGCAAAAGATGTTGAGTTAAAAATCCAGTCCCGCAGCCTATTTCAAGAATGGTTTGAGGAGGGAACTTTTTATTAAAATTTTTCTTAATGTTTGTAACCAATTTTTGTGCTGAGATTTTTTGAACTCTTGCGTATTGGTCATACAAATGCGCTTGATCAAATGCTTTCGTAATTGTATCTTTGTAATTAGCCATTGGCTCGTAATATTTCCTTAATAAGATCCGCACATTTTTTTGGTTGGGTGTAAGGTAATAAATGAGTATTGTCGCTAAGCCATTGCACTTTTTGGTCTTTAAACGATTCTACTACCATAGGCTTTGACACTATAGGATCTCCCTCAGAAGTAATGACCGTTAATTTCCCCCCTATTTTTTTCAACTTATCTCTCAGATCAAGTCCAATTAATAACTGCAAGCCAAAACGTAGCTGCTTTACATCTAATTGCTCTTCACTCGGCAAAACAAAGTTCTTATATCCGCATCGCCGATAAAATTCTTCAAGCACCTTAAGTGGCTCTCTTGTTATTTGATACAACATTTTTTCAAGAATTCTTTTGGGCACGCCTTCTTTAAAATCATTTTTTTGAACAAAACAGAGAAAACTATTTATGCCAATATATCGATGAAATTGAGAGGGAAAATGATTTAACACATACATTAATCCCAAAGAGTGACCAACAACAATATAATTGTGCTGATGTTCACCAAAATCCTCAAGCATTTTATGCGTTGTTTTCAAATTTTTAAAAAACCCAAGATCCAACAGATCAAATTGTTGTGGTTCAAAATAATTGATCAATGGCTTCCAAAACGCTTTAGAATATCCCCATCCATGAACAAAAAGTAGTTTCATCAGTATACCAATCAATTTTGCTTTAGTTGTGGAAAAACATGCAACGATTTTTGTATCACATCCAACAAATGTTCTATCTCATGTTCTTGATGGGCTGCACTTAAAGTAAGACGTAATCGGGATGCATTTTTTGCCACTGTTGGGTACCGTATAGGCGGTATCCATATCCCTTGATTTTTCAGATAAGCAGACCAATTCAAAGCCAATTTCGAATCATGAGTCATCAAAGGTATAATATAAGAATTACATGTTCCTGTTAATATTCCCATAGCATTTAAAGTTGTAAGAACTTTTTGAGAATAGTTTTTTAAAAGAATCCTTTTATGCTCCAGCAGCGGCATTGTTTCCAAAGCCCCAGCAATAGCTCCTATGACCGAGGGAGGTATGGCTGTGGTATGAATAAATCCAGAGCAAAAGTTAATTAACCAATCACATAAACTTTTGGATCCAGCGACATAGGCACCGAAACCACCCCACGCCTTACTGAAAGTGCCCATAATTAAATCCGCATAACCAGGGGCCAGACCTTTACCGTGCTTACCATATACCCCCGTAGCATGGGCATCATCAAGATAAAGAAAAGCTTTAAATTCATCAGAAATTTGACGTATAGTTGGTAAATCCAGTAGATCACCATCCATACTAAACAAGGTTTCTGTAACAATTAATCTTGACCCCTTTTCAGACTGAATAGATAGCAATCTATGCCGTAAATGGTCCATATCATTATGTCGAAAACGTATTTGCTTGCTTTGGGCGAGTTTACATCCATAATGTAAACTCGCATGATTAAATTTATCGGTTATAACCCACACAGGTTTTGGTAAGTTTTCTAACAAACTGCTTAACACTGCAACATTGGCCTGCCAACCTGAAGCGAATATTAAAGTTGCTTCAGCGCCAAGATAATTTGCTAAGCCACGTTCTAATTCTGAATAACAATTGCTATTACCAGTAATTAATCTTGAAGCGGCATATCCTATCCCCCACTGATCAAGATAATGTTTACTTAACCGTTTAAGACGAGAATCGCAAGCCAATCCTAAATAATCATTAGTGGAAAAATTAACATATTGCTTACCGTTTAAAGTAAAATGCAACGTATCCTTCAATTGAAATTGTTGAAGTTGCCTTAAATTTTCACTGTCTTTTCTCTTAGACAAAGCGTAGTCAAAAAAATTATTAAAGTCATACATGCACTAACCTATTTAATAACTCTATAAAATGACGTAAGTTTCGATGGTTTCAGTTTTTTAATAGCATTAATTATCATGAATGAAATAGAGTACAATTCCCTTTGGTTACCTTATACTCAAATGCAAACTGCCAATAAGCCACTAAAAGCGGCTAAAACTTTAGGCTCTCGTATTATTTTAGAGGATGGAAAAGAACTGGTTGATGGTATTGCTTCATGGTGGACAGCTTGCCATGGCTATAATCACCCTTATATCATTCAAAAAGCACAAAAACAGCTTGAGATAATGCCTCATATTATGTTTGGAGGTATTGTTCATCAACCTGCCTTGGAACTTTCTAAACGTTTATGCAACATTCTTCCAGGCGATTTGAATAAAGTTTTTTTTTCCGATTCTGGTTCGGTTTCGGTCGAAGTAGCTCTTAAAATTGCCGTCCAGTTTTGGATTAACCATAATAAAAAACAAAAAAATAAAATTCTTAGCTTTTTCGGAGGCTATCATGGCGATACCTTCGCTACAATGGCAATCTGTGACCCTATCGAAGGAATGCATAGCCTATTTAAAAACGTAATCACCAAGCAACCTGTTTTGCCTTTACCAGTACCTGCACACTCCAAAGCAGATTTTGAAAAATTTTTAGAAAAAAATCACAACAACCTAGCCGCAATCATTATTGAACCTTTGGTTCAAGGTGCTGGTGGGATGATCTTTCATACGCCTGAAACGTTGCAATATTTAAATAAACAATGCAAACGTTACGATTTATTATTTATATTAGATGAAATCTTCACCGGTTTTGGTCGTACAGGAAGTTTTTTTGCGTGCGACCAAGCGGATATCATTCCCGATATTATTACACTCTCCAAAGCGTTAACGGGTGGAACAATGGCACTTGCTGCCACCGTTACGAACGATTTAATTTATAACGCATTTTTATCAACGCAATATGAAATGGCCCTCATGCATGGACCAACCTTTATGGGCAATCCATTAGGATGTGCTTGCGCAAATGCTTCGTTGGATGTGTTTGAACAATATTCATGGCGATCAAATGTAGAACAAATTCAATTTCAACTTGAAAAAGAACTTGCTCCTTGTCGCAACTTACCTCTTGTTAAAAACGTTCGTGTATTGGGTGCAATTGGTGTGGTTGAACTTTATAAATTAAACGATCTTGAACAATTGAAACAGGAATTTATTAAGGCAAATGTCTGGATAAGGCCGTTTAGAACTATTATTTATTTAACCCCCGCTTTTACTATTTCTCCAAAGGATTTATCATTACTCACCCACACGATTTATAATGTTTTAAAACATTGGCAATAAATAAATCCTTATCTTTTGTTAGATTTTCGAGTAGTTCCAGTTTTTGAACCAAGCTCTTTATCTTTTACAATTTTAACCATACCTTTTGGATCAATAACTGTACTCGTTCCGTCGCCATTTGAAATAACCACCGATTTGTCCTCTTCTTCATTTCTTTTTATATACTGAGGGGCACGATCTTCAATGTGGTCAGGTAAAACACCATTCCCAAAATCCAGAACACCTTTTTTAATAAAACGTTTTTCACCAAAATCCATCTTTCCATTTTCAGGAAAATCAGATGGAAGCAATTTATCGGAACCTTGACCGTGGTTTACAACTTCGGTATCTGCGCCGGATGCTTTGCTATAGTCAGAAAGTGAGAAATCTTTTTCATCACTTGAAACATCACTTAGTGTTGGCAAAGCAGGCGGACGAGAAGGCCATATATTGCCTGTTTGTTGCAATATAGGAGCAGTATCCACAAATTTCCCTCTTGCTCTTAATAAATTTTCTGAATCTCCTTTGGGAGCATCTGGATTCGATCCAGATAAAGTAACGGTGTCGTCAAAAAATTTATCAAGCCCTGAACAACCGCTAAGTGTTAAAAATACTATCAAAGGCGCAGCAAACGCAGCCGAACTCCGCATTGAGATTCTCCAAATAAAATACTATTACTACCTATGGGAAAGTGCTTTTACCGCTAAAACAGCTCAAAAAAATTACTTAACAAATGATGAATCTTTTCTATTATTTATAAATTTCATACCTATATTAAAATAACTCCATCCTGTAATAAGCGTTAACAGAGCGGATATCCATAATAACATTGCTCCAATAAGTTCAACCGGTATCCAAGGCATCGCAAGTAATTTCGCACTGCTATTTCCTGCTAATAAAAAACCTATCGCAATCATTTGAAACATTGTTTTCCACTTAGCTAATTTTGTAACCGGTAATCCAACATGTGATGAAGCTAAAAATTCTCTTAACCCACTGACCAGTATTTCCCGAAACAATATAATCATTGCGGGTATCAATCCAGCATAAGGCAAATGATGGTAAGCTGCCATAGCAATTAATAGAATACCAATCAACAATTTATCTGCTATAGGATCGAGCATACGTCCAATTTCCGAGAGTTGAGACCACGCTCTAGCTATTTTCCCATCTAAATAATCTGTGACTCCAGCAATAATAAATAAAATACACGCAGCTAAATCCGTTAATGGTCTATGTATCATAACCAAAATTGCCAATATAGGTATGACAATAATACGTGATAAAGTCAAACAATTGGGTAGGTTATAGAACATGACATTATTTTCGAATTGTGAACAACAGCCTTTACACTTATAAACTCTTCTTTTTTTATATTCTATTTTTAGTTAAAACAACAATCAAAACTTTACATTTTTTTATTGTTCCAATCCGGGCGAAAAAACCCGTAAATGGTTTCTGCTAGAACCTTGCTTATTCCTGGAACAGATTCAATATCCGTAATACTCGCTTCTTTAACTCCTTTTGAAGAACCAAAATGATTTAATAGGGTACGTTTTCTATGGGTTCCTATCCCTGGTATATTGTCCAATTCCGAACGCTCAATTGATTTAACGCGACTGTTACGATGGGTCGTAATTGCAAAACGGTGCGCTTCATCCCTTAAGCGTTGTAAGTAGTATAAGACAGGATCACGAGGAGGGAGCTGAAAAGGTTGACGATTTTTGGTAAAAAACCATTCTCTTCCTGAATTTCGTTCTCTACCCTTTGCAATACAAACTAGCTGTATGTTTTTTATTCCAAGTTCGTTTAAGATAGTTTCTACAGCTGAAAACTGACCCGCCCCACCATCAATAAGTAAAATGTCAGGCCAATTTTCTTTTTCATTACCTTTTCGAAAACGCCTAAACAATACTTCTTTCATCATACCCACATCATCTCCAGGGCTTATGGAGGATTTTATCATAAATTTACGATAAGCAGACTTAATAAATCCTTCTCTTCCAGCAACGATCATAACTCCGTAAGCATAAGAGCCCATAATATGACTGTTATCATAAACTTCTATTCGGTTAGGCAAGGTAGAAAGATTGAATAACTCTTTGATTTGTTTTAATAACGCAATCTGAGATTGTGTTTCTGCTAGTTTACGTTCTAAAGCTCCTTTAGCATTCTCAATTGCATGATCAATTACCGCTTTCTTTTCTCCACGTTTTGGTATTGAAATGGTCACTGAGTACCCTGCTTTGAGAGTTAAAGCTTCGCGTAATAAAGAACGTTCATTGGGCTCATTACTCAATAAAATCTGTTCAGCTGGAGATTTATTATCATAAAATTGTCCCAAAAAGGCAGAAAGAATTTCTGCTGGCGACTGTTCCTCCGTATGAACAGGATAAAAGGCTCTATTACCGTTGTTTCTCCCACCTCTTATAAAAAAGACTTGTATACAACAAAGCGAACCAATCTGATAAAGAGCAAAAATATCCGCATTATAAAGAGAAGCAGGATTAATTACTCCACTGCTTTGAACATACGTGAATCCACGTATACGATCACGAAGGGCAGCTGCTTTTTCGTAATCAAGACAAGCTACAGCCTTTTCCATTTCAGAGATAAGCCGATCCTTTACCACAGTCATCTGACCCGATAAAAATGATTTCGCTTGATTAACCAATTGTAGATAATCTCCTTGAGCAATGCGATTATCACACGGACCTGAACAACGTTTAATTTGAAAAAGAAGGCAAGGACGCTTTCGAGAATTGAATACCGCATCGCTACAGGTTCGCAGTAAAAATAACTTTTGTAATAGCTCCAACGTTTGGTTAACCGCCCAACCCGAAGCAAATGGGCCCCAATATTCATTATCCTTATCAATTTTACCCCTATGTTTATCAATTCGAGGCCATTTTTCTTTAGTAACAACTAACCAAGGATAGGTTTTGTCGTCTCTAAGTAAAATATTATATCTTGGCTTTAAACTTTTGATTAAATTTGCTTCTAACAAAAGCGCTTCTGCTTCAGTATAAGTCGTTATAATCTCCATAGAGGCGGTTTGAGAGACCATTTTCTTTATACGCTCCGTAAGCGGTGCCAAACGCGTATAAGACGTCACTCTTTTTTTGAGATCCTTTGCTTTTCCTACGTATAAGACTTCTCCCGTGCGATTTACCATTCGGTAAACCCCCGCTCTTGAAGGCATTGTTTTAAGAGCCTCTTTTATGGCATTTATACCTTGGAGCGACTCTGGAGAATCAAGTTTTTTTTGATTCATTAATACTCTCTGTGTGCGTTTTTAAGCATTTCATCAGATATTGTTTATTTTCCAAGACTTAGATCAGTTCTCCACTGATCCTGTGGATAACTCTATGGATTAATAGTGCAATTAAGGATTTTATAGGCTGTTTATCAAGCACTTAACATGATTTGCCTAAAAAATAGTCATTGTTATTAAGTTATTGATTATAAAAGATTTTATTTTTTATTAACATTTCTTAAACCTCATTTCAAGGTACAAATATACTTAAAAAGTCTGTGTCAAGCTTAATAGTGGACAAAATTAAAAATAGTAATTTACTAGGGTATTTATGAAACCTATTTCGTCATTTTCTCTAGGATGATAAACCCTTATTTTATGATTAAGCCGTAAAAAGTATATTTAAGAAAGCACCATTGATTATGAAGATTATGAGTTGGAATATTAATTCATTACGTTTACGATTACCTTTGTTAACTACCTTATTAGCTCGTAACAGACCAGAAATAATATGTTTACAAGAAACTAAAGTCCAAGACACATTATTTCCTGGTAACGATTTAAAAACTTTAGGGTATAAACATTTGTGTTACAAAGGAATGAAAAGTTATAATGGGGTTTGTATTTTATCAACCTTACCGTTTGAAATCCCTTCATTTAATCATCGTTGGTGTGGTAAAGACGATTGTAGACACATCATGATACGTTTCGAGTATCAAAAAAACTATTTCCATCTCCATAATTTTTACGTACCTGCTGGCGGTGACGTGCCCGATCCTCAATTAAACCCAAAATTTAAGCATAAGCTTAATTTTATTGATGAAGCAACCGAATGGTTCAAGCTTAACCCTCAAGAAAATACTATTCTTGTGGGTGATCTTAACATTGCTCCTTTAGAGCATGATGTGTGGAATCATAAACAATTATTAAACGTCGTTAGCCATACCCCTATTGAAACTAATAAACTCTTAAATTGGATGAATACAGGTTTTACCGACGCTGTAAGAACATGTATTTTACCTCCAGAAAAAATTTATACGTGGTGGTCCTATCGCAACAGAGATTGGGAAAAATCTAATAGAGGACGACGATTGGATCATCTATGGATCAGCAATAATTTGAAACCCTCTCTTAAAGCCGTAGAAATTTACAAAGAAGTCAGAAATTGGGAAAGGCCTTCAGATCATGTCCCTATTACGTTAGAAATAGATTTGTAACTTGATAATAAAGACCCCATAATTATTAGATAATCAAAATTTGTTATTTATCAATAATGGAACTCAAACGGTAGCCTCCTGCATCGGTAATAAGCAAACTTACATTTGCAGGATCCAACTCAATTTTCTGTCTTAAACGATAAATATGAGTTTCTAGAGTATGTGTAGTAACGGCTGAATTGTAGCCCCAAACCTCATTCAACAAAACTTGTCTCGGTACAGATCGAGTACCAGAACGATATAAAAATTTTAAAATTGCAGCTTCTTTCTCAGTAAGTCTAATACGTTTATTGGTATTGTTTTCCTGCAATAATTTGGAAGAGGGTCTAAAAGCATAAGGACCGATATTAAAAACGGCGTCTTCACTATTCTCATAAATTCGCATTTGTGCTCTTAGACGGGCTAAAAGTTCAGCAATTCGGAAAGGTTTAGAAATATAATCGTTTCCTCCTGCGTCAAGTCCTCTAACTACGTCATCTTCATCATCCGATCCCGTTAACAATATGATCGGGGTTCTACAATTTTCTTTACGAAGATACGCACATAATTCGCATCCATTTCCATCGGGTAACATAACATCCAAGATAATTGCATCAAAATGGTTGTCAGGGTCAAAAATAATAGTTTTAGCCTCATTAGCGGAACCGACACCATGGACTTCGAACTCGCCATTCATTTCAAGTTGTTCAGATAAAGTTTCTGTTAATTTTGGGTCATCATCAACTACCAAAATTGGATGTAATCCAGCCATTAGCCACCATCCTTCAATCTTAATTAAATAATCAACTTATGCTTTAAAATATTAAGTTAACGTTATACAACAAGCTTTTAAAACGTATGTTCATCTTACCTTCTATAAAAAACCATTATATTAAATTTCATTATCCAGTTAAGATAATCTTACAATAAAATATAAGTTTAAATAAAGAAAAGAAAAGATAAATGGA
>NZ_CAWUGZ010000014.1:0-15502 GCF_963921845.1 Commensalibacter sp. Nvir
GTATTAATGCCACAAAAGATCTCGAATAATGATAAAGAATTGGTAAAAGTAAAAAAAAATTCGACTTTGATTAAAAAAACAATTCAATCGAACGAAACATCAGCAGATGAATTAAATGCGAGGCAGCTTGACCGATAACCGGTTAACTATTAAATAAAATTATGGGTTTAAATGCAGAATTAACGAGTGGTAAGGGTTTATTTTTCTAATAACAGAAAAGGAAACTATACAACTGTTATGGATTTCGGAGAGAAATTTTAATGAGCTTACGTCCCTATCAGCATATTGAGCGTAAAAAAACGCGTCAAATTCGCGTGGGTTCTGTTCTGGTAGGTGGCGATGCCCCTATTACTATTCAGACAATGACCAATACATTAACAACTAATGCGCAGGCGACAATAGCTCAAATTAAACGTGCAGAACATGTTGGGGTCGATATTGTTCGGGTTTCCTGTCCAGATCAAGAAAGTACAGCCACACTTAAAGAAATTGTTAAAAATGTTGACGTGCCGATTGTAGCCGATATTCATTTTCATTATAAAAGAGCTATTGAGGCTGCTCAAGCAGGGGCTTCATGTTTGAGAATTAATCCTGGAAATATAGGTAATACAGAACGTGTTCGTGAAGTAATTAAAGCTGCGAAAGATTATAATTGTTCTATGCGTATAGGGGTAAATGCCGGTTCACTTGAAAAACATTTACTTGAAAAATACGGTGAACCTAATCCGCGTGCGCTTGTTGAAAGCGCTTTAGAACATGCAAAAATTTTAGAAGATAATGATTTTCGTGAGTTTAAAATAAGTGTAAAAGCCTCTGACGTTTTTTTAGCAGTTGAATCGTATCGTTTGTTATCCGAAGCCTGTGATTATCCTCTCCATATAGGAATTACTGAAGCCGGTGGGAAAAGAGCGGGAACCGTTAAATCTTCCATTGGTTTAGGATCATTATTATGGGCAGGTATTGGTGATACGGTAAGAGTTTCTTTATCCGCCGAGCCTGAAGAAGAAGTTGCCGTCGGCTGGGATATTTTGAAAAGTTTAGGCTTGCGTCATCGAGGAGTCCGAATTGTTTCCTGCCCTTCTTGTGCCCGTCAAGGGTTTCATGTTATTCCAACCGTAGCAACGCTAGAGGAACGTTTGGCGCATATAAAAACGCCTTTAACATTATCGGTCATAGGGTGTGTTGTGAATGGTCCTGGCGAAGCAACTATGACAGATGTTGGCGTAACAGGCGGCGGTTCTGGTCGACATATGGTGTACATAGCTGGTAAGCAAGATCATCCTATACCAGTTGAAGAAATGATCGATCATATTGTTAGTCTTGTCGAAAAAAAAGCATTAGAAATAGAAACTCAAAAAGCTTTTGAGACAAAATAATTCTAACTATTATAATTTTATTTCAGGATAGTACATGGTGAGTGTAATAAAACCGGTTCGTGGTACGCATGATTTGATAGGCGAAGAAGCTAAAAGGCATGATCACGTTATAGAAATATCCAAAAGAATATTTTCTTTATATGGTTTTCAAGAGTGGATGACACCAGTATTTGAATATACCAATGTGTTTTCTCGCTCACTTGGCGAAACTTCGGACATTGTTTCTAAAGAAATGTATTCTTTTCAAGATAGAGGAGGCGATTCTTTAACCCTTCGACCTGAAGGTACGGCAGGTATATGCCGAGCTTTGGTAACGAATGGTTTAACTCAATCGCTTCCGCAGAAAATATTTTATTCTGGCCCTATGTTTCGCTACGAGCGGCCGCAGAAAGGCCGCTATAGACAATTTCATCAGATTGGTGCTGAATTAATGGGAGTTTCTACACCGTTTGCTGACGCTGAAGTTATTGCGATGGGTTATCATATTTTAAAAGAGCTGGGTCTTGATGAGGGAGCAGTTCTCGAATTGAATACTCTAGGAGACAAAAACTCGCGTAGTATATGGCGAGAAGCGTTGGTTAATTATTTTAAATCTGTGCAAGCCCAATTGTCTAAAGATAGTTTAGTACGTCTGGAAAAAAATCCTTTAAGAATTCTTGATAGTAAAGATGTTAACGATCGTATGCTTTTGGCTCAAGCACCATTGTTGCACGAATATTTAACTAAAGATGCTTTAGAGTTTTGGGATAAATTGCGTAAAGCACTGGATCAATTCAAAATACCTTTCAAAGAAAATCCTTACATTGTCCGTGGATTGGACTATTACAGCCATACGGTTTTTGAATTTGTTACTGAAAAATTAGGTGCTCAAGGAACGCTATTAGCCGGGGGGCGCTATGAGGGATTAGTAGGGGATATGGGAGGCGGAGATGTGCCTTCTATTGGATGGGCAGCCGGCGTTGAACGTTTGGCTTTGCTTTTAGAAAATCCTCCAATTAAAACAAATCCTGTCGTTATAATACCTTTCTCAGAAGACCATCATAGTGTAGCCTTTCCTTTATTGCAGGCTATACGCTACAATGGAATGGGTGCAGAAATAGCTTATAAAGGGAATTTGCGTAAACAACTTGAACGAGCGCATAAATCCAAAGCGTTACTAGCTCTTTTAATTGGGGACAATGAAGTGAATCAAAATAATGTTCAAGTAAAAGATTTGATATCTGGTACACAGCGTGAAGTAAGTTTAACAGAAATAGTATCTTACCTTAAAAACAAACTAGCGAATTAATTTATGTCATCTGAAGAATTTTCTATTAATTTCAGCGATCGTTTAGACAAAATCGTTGCTCGGGCTGAGGAATTGCAACATATTTTGTCAACCGATATTTCTGGTGAGGCATTTATAGAAGCTTCACGTGAATACTCTGAGCTAATGCCTATTGTTGAATTGGTTAATCGTTTACGTGCTGCGGAAAAAAATCTTTTGGCAGCAGAAGAAATGTTAAGTGAGCCTGAAATGAAGGCCCTCGCAGAAGTAGAGATACAGGATTTGCATGAAGCGTTGCATATTTTAAGAGGTAAAATACGTCTTGCAATGTTACCCAAAGATAAAGCGGATGCTGGTAATGCTATTCTAGAAATTAGACCCGCTGCTGGAGGGGATGAAGCAGGTCTTTTTGCTGCAGAGCTTTTTGCAGCGTATCAACGGTATGCTGAGGCTTGCGGTTGGCGCTTTGAAGTGTTGGAATATGACGATACCGGTTTGGGTGGTTTAAAGGGGGGTATAGCTTCTATTACAGGTCGAAATGTGTTTGCTCGATTAAAGTATGAATCGGGTGTGCATCGTGTACAACGGGTGCCAGCAACGGAAAGTCAAGGACGTATTCATACCTCTACCGTTACGGTTGCTATTTTACCTGAAGCAGAAGATGTGGATATTATTATTGATGAAAAAGACCTCCGCATTGATGTTTACCGTGCATCTGGGGCCGGAGGGCAGCATGTAAATAAAACAGAAAGCGCAGTCAGAATTACCCATATTCCATCGGGCGTTGTTGTCGCCATGCAAGAAGAAAAGAGCCAGCACAAGAATAAAGCAAAAGCTATGAAAATTCTCCGAGCGCGGTTGTACGAACAGCAACGTAGTACCGCTCATGAACACAGAGCAGCGGACCGACGTTTACAAGTTGGCACTGGCGATCGTTCGGAGCGCATACGAACTTATAATTTTCCTCAAGGACGCGTGACGGATCATCGAATTAATTTAACCTTGCATAAAATTGATCGGGTTATGTTAGGCGAGTTTGATGAAATTATTGATCATCTAGCACAAGAAGAACAATCGCGTTTATTAGCGTCGGACGAAGAAAATTAATGGCTCAACGCATAGTGGATAGCCATTTCTTTGTTAAAATAGGTTTTGGATAAGTGATAGACCGAACACAGACACCTCTATCCGAACTTATTTTGTTTGGTGAAAAAACGTTAAGTGATGCAGGTATTGTATCACCTAAAAGAGAAGTTCGATTGCTTATTGCGTATGCATTACAAATTGATTTGTCCAAGTTTTTAATGATGGATAAATCAACACTCGTGCCAAGCAAATTAATAAAGTCATATATTAGGCGACGTGCCCAACACGAACCTTTTGCTTATATTACAGGTAAAAAAGGATTTTGGTCCTTGGAATTGAAGGTGTCGCCGTCAACGCTTATACCCAGAGCCGATAGTGAGGCGCTTATTGAAGCGTTGTTGCTTAGGCTCGTTGATCGGGACTATCCTTATCAAATATTAGATCTTGGAACGGGTACCGGGTGTTTGATGTTGGCTGCCCTTTCTGAATATAAAAAGGCGTTTGGCGTTGGGGTCGATAAGATAAAAAAAACATTAGACTTAGCAAAGAAAAATGCTGAACGGGCTAAGTTAAGGGATCGTTTAGCCTTTGTTCAAAGCGATTGGGCAAGCTCAATTTCCGGGAAATTTGATGTCGTTATTTCTAATCCACCTTATATTCCAACATCGAATATAGAAACCTTAATGCCAGATGTTAAGAATTTTGAACCGCTTGTGGCATTAGATGGGGGGAGGGACGGTTTAGATTATTATCGAATTATTTGTAATCAGGCCGTTGATTTATTAACTAAGAGCGGTATATTGATATTAGAGTTAGGTATAAATCAGGATCAAGATGTAGTTGAAATTGCCCGTTTTAAGGGATTAGCTGTTGTTCAAAAACAACAGGATTTAAATGGTTGTGTAAGAGCCCTTGTTTTGGTGCGTTCAACTATATAAAAAACATAATGTCTTTTAGTAGGTTGAAGTTGTAAAATAACAAAATCAACGGTGATAGATATTATCTAACCCAACAATACGTCTAGTAATATTGGTTCAAGCAATAATAGTAGACAAAAGTAAATAACAATTAAAAGTTTCATCATTTTATTGCATATACAACGTTAATTTATTGCTCAAAAATCTGATAAATTAATGTTGCACTTAGGAAAGTATAACAGCAACTTATGAATACAAAACGTATGCGTAGCCGTTATCATCGGTCGAATAATGGAGGAGGGGCACGTCATCAAAACGGTCAGGTCTCCTTTAATCGAAATCATGTGTTTGATAGTAACGGACCTGACGGACGTATCCGTGGCAACGCCCAACAGCTTTGCGAAAAATATAATCAACATGGACGTGATGCGTTAAGTTCGGGCGATAGAGTAGCTGCTGAAAGCTTTTTTCAGTATGTCGAGCATTACTCACGTTTGTTAAACACTATAAATCAAGCCGTACAGCAAAGACATAGGCCTATACAACCCAGTGGTGGACAAGATAATGTTGTTGAAGAGGTTAAAATTGATCTTCTAGACAATATAGAAGAAGAAAAACAAATCGAAGATATCATTGCAGACCCAAGTGAAGAAAGTCAGCCTATTATTATTGATATTCAACCAGAAAAAATACCAATGCCTAAATCTAGACCTGGAAGAAGAGGTCGACCACCGAGAATTATAGTAGAAAAAAAATTGCCACAAGAAGACGAACAAAATTAGTTTTTTACAAGACGAGAAAACTCTTGACTTCATGTTTGAAGTCAGAGTAATAAAACTCGTCTTTCATTAGTTTAAGGCGGCGTAGCTCAGTGGTAGAGCAGGGGAATCATAATCCCTTGGTCGGTGGTTCAAATCCGCCCGTCGCTACCAATATGAATAGTTTATATTCAAATTATATTTGATTGACCAAAATTATTTGCATAAAATATTTTGGTAGGAATTGACATTCCAAATTAGGTAATACAACGTTTTCCTCGTTTAATTTTATGATTAAAAAGCCGCTTGGAAACGGGCAGCGATTGCATCGATATTGCGTCCATGTTTAACAATTGAATTAGTTGCTACTGAAGACGCTATGATGTGATCGTAATCCAACATGACACGTATATGAGGTGAAGGATACCAGTTCACTCCAGTACTCCAAACCGTTTGCTGACCACCATTTGCACCGTCAGTGGCGCATTTATGGCTGTTTAAATTAACGACACTCCAACGCGCACTTGCTTCCAACGCTCCCCAATGATTTGTTGTTGGGTCAAAATCATAGGTAACACCAGGGGCACGAAAAGCAGCTGCACGTATATCGTAACTCCTTGGACTGCCAAATAGGGTATAATTTAGTGCCGCATAATATCCTTCGAAATATAGATTTCTCATACCTTGCGAACGTTGGAACCCAAATTTCATGTATTCCGCTTTAAAATAGGCGCGCTGATACCGTAAAGCAAATTCTGGTCCAGCATGCCATACACTGTTTATGTTATTAAGGGCACCTGTCGCTATAAGCGTTTCTTGAGTTAACCTTAATTCTGGAATAGCAGAGAAATTAAATTGTCTCCCTTTATCGGTTTGAGCAACATTGAAAGCACTAGACGTTGAGAAACCTAAATGAACATCGGTATTTTTTGTTACGTAAGGTCTTCCAGCAACACGTAGTAGGCCTCCTGTTTGATCATTAATAATGCTTGCGTTTGTTGTATGCGCACCATAAGAGTGCCCCGTAAAATAAGAGCCTACATACCATCTTTTTCCATAGGTTACTCCACCGATACTAAATCGGGCATCGCCCGCAGCTATGCCACGCGCAAGTTCTGTGGACGCGGGTCGTTCCATCATAAGTCCTTCGTTCGAACTTTCTGCACCTTCCAAGGTAACGCGGGGTTCAAAATAGCCAAGGGTTAATATGGTATTGGTAAATCCACCGTACTGGAAATTAGCTTCGTAAAGACCAACAGAACCATCGACGGCGCTTCCGAAATCTGGGGTTACGTTTACCGAATAATTTTTATATCGAAAGGTAAAGGGAATTCGTGCCCGACGTAAATTGGCTCTAAATGCAGAAAATCGTCCTTTAGTCTCGTCAGCTTTTACGCCAGAATCAATAAATCCTCCCATATCTTCGTGCAAAGCCGATCCAATAGAAAAGCTATAGACCCCATCGTCGGTTGCAAGAGTAGGCCTACCTCCTGGAAAACCTATACGAAGTCCTCCAACATACACCGACTCATCGTGTAGCGTCGCAGAAGACAAAATAGGCATGTTAGGAGACCAAAATGAAGCGCCACGATCTGGAGGAGGAAGACCATTGCTATGCAGCAACTCTAAAACTGTGTGCTGATTCTGCTGCTCCTCGTCATTAGGATTTGAAACATTAATATATTTTGTATTGGGTATTGAATGGATATTATGGCTTCCTATGGTTGAAAGGGTCTTTTGCTCAGAGGGTGTTGCTTCATCGGAAGCAATAACTGTAACGGGACGTAATGATTGTTTGGAAGTTGGTAAGGAAAACTTAGAATGTTTGTTTGTTGTTACAGAAATGGATGTGCCTTTTGGCTTATGAAGCTGAGTTTTTAAGTTTGAAAGCTCTTTTTTTAAAGACACAATTTGTTGATTCATCGCAACCATTTGCTGATTTAGAGCTTTTAATGTTTCTTCTTGAAAATTATTGGCATAGGCTGGAACTAGAAGATATAAAGTAGACTCCAAAAAAGTTGATAAGAAAAATACAAATTTAAGCTTAGTATAATTCGCCATGAATAAACCCTGCAGAACGAAATGTCTGAGAGTAGTTGTAGGGCTTTTATAATAATTTATGGTTTCAACGGTATAATAATTATATTAAAATTTTATGACATGTAGTGAGGAAACGTCTCTTATTTTCATAAAAGCTTCATACATTATTGTGTGAAAAGTTGATATTTTATGTGGAAATGCACATAGAATCGGTTAGTAGAATGGTTGTTGGTCATATAGGTAAGCAAGTTCTTTTCGTTATTGCTCTATCATCCGTAATTGCAATTGGCGTTTCTGAAATATCTTGTGCTCAAAAGGTCAAATCTATTACAGGAGTAGGTTCAACATTTGCTGGTCCGCTTTACCAGAATTGGGCAGAAGGTGCAGAAAAAGAAATTGGTGTACAGGTTAATTACCAACCTTTGGGATCGGGTGCAGGTCGCAACCAAATAATATCTAAAACTGTTTCCTTTGGTGCTTTGGATGTACCGACTTCAGTGGAAAAATTAACCAAAAATAACCTTGTACAATTTCCTACGGCGATTGGTGGTATTGCTGTTGTGGTCAATATTCCTAATATTAAACATCACATGTTGCGTTTAACGGGGCCAATTATTGCTGATATTTATTCAGGGAAAATAAAAAAATGGAATGACCCTAAAATTACTGAAATAAATAAAGATGTTGTTTTAGAAGATCTGGATATTGCACCAATATATCGTGCGGATGGTTCAGGTACTACACAAGTATTTACTTCTTATTTGGTTAAAGAATCCCACAATTGGGCAGAAACTTATGGATCGAATACCTCAATTGCATGGCCTTTAGGTATAGGGGGAAGAGGTAATGGATCTGTGGCTTCAATGGTAAAAAATATTAAAGGTAGTATTGGCTATGTTGAGTTTGCGTATGCCCTTCAAAATCATCTTTGTATGGTGCAATTGAAAGATAGTGCAGGTGAATACATAACCTTAACTGAAGATAGTTTGAGGGCTGCGGCCAAGACCGCTGATTGGGTGCATTCCAAAAATTTTAACGTTGATCTTATTAACATTGTAGGGGAAAATGCATGGCCTATTGTTTCTACAACCTATGTTTTAGTACCCGCTTACAATCAAAATTCCAAAGGTGTCGTTAAATTTTTTCGTTGGGCTTTTGATAAAGGAGACGGTATCGCTTACACACTTCATTATGTGCCGTTACCGATTTTTGTGAAAGAAAAAATAGAGAAAACATGGGAATATGCTGGTATTACACCGAATAATTCTTAAATAGTCAAATTAATGGTTTTTAAAAAATTAAAGTGTTTTGTTAAAAGAAATGTTGCCTCTATTGTTTTTTCAGGATGGGTATGGGGATGTGGTGTTTTCGTTCTTCTTATTTTTCTAGAGTTAATTTTTGAGCTTTTCTTTCAAGGCAGAAGAGCTTTTTTTACGTTTGGAACAGATTTTTTTATACGTTCCGTTTGGAATCCAGTTAATCAGGAATACAGTGCTCGGGCGGCTTTAATTGGAACATTGGTAACTTCAATAATTGGGGTTGCTGTCGCTTTGCCTTTGTCATTTGGTTGTGCTTACAGTTTAACAGAACTTTTGCCATCAAAAATTTCCCAGTGTCTTACCGTTGCAATACGGTTGCTTGCGGCTGTTCCTTCAATCATTTTTGGTATGTGGGGTTTTTTTATTTTAGTTCCTCTGATGTCGGATTATGTTCAACCCTTTTTAAAAACTACATTGGGTACCATGCCCTATATAGGAGCGTTATTTTCTGGAGGGACCTTTGGTGTAGGCATGTTAACTGCGGGGCTAATTTTGGCAATTATGATTACTCCGTATACTACAGCCGTTATGCAAGATGCTTTTGCTAATGTACCAGCTTTGCTTAAAGAAAGTGCTTATAGTTTAGGCGCTACGCAATGGGAGGTGATGAGGCGAGTGGTTTTGCCTCGATTACAAAAGATCATTATAGGTGGCATTGTTCTAGGGTGGGGAAGGGCACTAGGAGAAACAATGGCAGTTACTTTTGTTATTGGTAATGCCCATCACATTGGGTGGTCGCTTTTTATGCCCAGCAATACAATAGCTTCTCTTATTGCCTTAGAATTTCCAGAAAGTGCGAGTGAGGGTTTGCGTATGTCGTCTTTAATGGCTTTAGGAGCTATATTGATGTTAATTTCTTTTATCGTTTTGTTTTGTGCTCAATGGTTATTAAAACGAGCTGTAAAAAATTAAATAGAGATAAAAAATGCATGGTTGTTAATACAAATTTGTATATGCAACAAAATCGCCGTGTACTTTGGCGTTTTTTTAAAAACTCTTTTGTTAGAATTTTTTCTTACATAACTACCTTCATTATGGTGTGGGTTTTATGTTCAATACTTGTGACCTTGATGATTAATGGGTTTCCAGGGATAACTTTTTTTATGTTTACGCATGTGACTGCTTCACAAAGTAAAGTTGGAGGATTATTAAATCCAATCTTAGGAAGCATTATTCAGGTTGGATTGGCGGCTTGTATTTCTATACCTGTAGGTATTTCTGCTGGCATTTTCTTAGCTGAATTTAATTATAAAAAAATAAACGCTATAGTACGGTTTTTTTCTGATATTTTGATTTCCGTGCCTTCCATTTTGGTTGGATTACTTGTTTATTTAATTTTGGTTGTATCGATAGGGTATTCCGCAATTGCAGGAGCTTGCTCTTTAGCTATTCTAGCCATCCCTATTATCGCACGTACATCCGAGGAAGCGCTGGCTATAGTACCTTTTTCCATACGTGAGGCGGGCTTCGCATTGGGAGCACCAAAATGGAAAGTTATTCTTTGGATATGTTTACCTGCAGCTCGAGGTGGTGTGATGACAGGTATATTGCTGGCAATTTCTCGTATTGCCGGAGAAACTGCTCCTCTATTGTTTACTTCTTTAGGGAATTCTAACTGGAGTTGGAATATATTTAAACCTATGTCCAGTTTGCCTTTAATTATCTATCAATATGCGGATTCTGCTGACGATGCGTTGATAAAACTCGCTTGGACGGCAGCTTTGTTGGTCACTATATTTGTTTTGTGTCTTAATTTGATTGCTCGTGTTTACATGAAAAGATGTCAAAGAAAAGGCCGTCACATATGATAAAAAACGATATAGCGCTTTCAATTAAAAATTTAGATTTTTACTATGGAGACCATCACGCGTTAAAAGCAATTACTTTTGATATTTTTTCTAAAAAAATCACCGCATTGATTGGGGCCTCAGGGTGTGGAAAGTCGACACTGCTGAGGACATTTAATAAAATGTATGAGCTCTACTCCAATCAGTTTATTACAGGTGAGATTTTATTTGACAATACTAATATTCTTGAAAAGAATATTAATTTAAGTATTCTTCGATCTCGAATAGGAATGGTGTTTCAAAAACCAACCCCTTTCAATATGTCGATTTTCGAAAATATTGCTTTTGGCATCAAACTCTATCAAAAATTGCCTTTGGCTCTATTAAGGGAAAAGGTTGAAAGCATATTAAAACAAGTGACGTTATGGGATGAAGTAAAGGATAGGCTATATAAATCTGCTTTGCAATTATCAGGTGGACAACAGCAGCGACTTTGTATTGCCCGTGCTTTAGCGGTAGAACCAGAAATTATTTTAATGGATGAACCTACGTCTGCCCTAGATCCAGTTTCGACAGCTAAAGTTGAAGAACTATTTGATGTTCTTAAAGAGAAATATACCATTGTTTTCGTCACGCATAATTTGCAACAAGCGGCACGGTGTGCAGATCACGTGGCTTTTTTTTATGAGGGAGAACTGGTGGAGGTAAACGATGCTGCGACGTTATTTACAAAACCTACGCATTCTAAAACTCATGATTACATCACGGGTCGCTTCGGATAAAAAAGTACACTTATTATGGTTGATAAATTACCTGAACATACAGTAAGTCGTTATGAGCAAGAATTAGAGCAACTCCGTAGTATGATCTTACGTATGTTTGGGATGGTTGAAAATCAATTTGCGGAAATGATGGCAATTTTACGCGATCTTAGATTCGAGGCAGCGTATAAAATATCGTTACACGATATCGAGATTGATGCCTATGAACGTAGGATTAACGCATTTTCAATACGAATATTGGCCCTTCGTTCTCCTATGGCGATTGATTTACGAGAGATTGTTTCAGCGTTTAAAATCGGCGTTGATTTAGAACGTATAGGGGATCTCATCGCTGGTATTTGTCGTCACATGCATCAAATTAAAATAGACAATGATCAAATTTCACTGGCAGGATTGTCAACTATGGGGAGGCAGGTGCAGGAAAATCTGCGTCAATTAGTTATTGCATTGACCACTCAAGATAAAAAACTGTTGCTCCATCTTTGGAATGCGGACAGTTTAATTGATGAGCTTAATTTATCTGCTTTTAACGAACTTATAGACGCGATGAAAAAAAATACGGATGTTATTTTAGTATGTTCGCATTTATTATTAATTGTGAAAAATTTCGAAAGAATAGGAGACCATCTTACCAATATTATCGAAAGTTATTATTATATTTTTACAGGGGATACTTTGCCGTACCAACGTGGTCGTTCAATTGATAAAACAAAAGGTGCAGTTTAGACGTGAAAAATAGCGAAGTCCCTGTCCTTATTGTCGAAGACGATGCCTCTATTGCATTGTTGTTGCAGTATAATCTTGAAAAAAAGGGGTATAAGGTTGATGTGGTATATTCTTTTGCAGATGCACTGTCTCGGATAAACAGTAAAGTTTATTCAGCACTTATTTTAGATTGGAATTTACCCGACGGAACAGGTATTGAGCTATGCAAACGAATTAGAAACCATTCTAAAATTAATGCGGTGGGTATTCTCATGCTTACGGCTCGTGGTGAAGAGTTCGATGAGGTTGCTGCATTTGGCGCGGGTGTAGATGATTATATTACTAAGCCGTTCAGTATTGATACGTTGCTTTCAAGGTTAAAAGCAGTGTTGCGACGTTCGTTTTTTGTAAAGCAATCATTTCAAGAGTTATTGCAGTTTGAAAATATAAAATTGAATACGCAAGAGCATCGAGCCTATAGAGGCCAACGTTTATTGATGCTTGGCCCCACTGAATATAAACTCCTGGAGCTTTTTTTGCAAAATCCTAAAAAGGTTTTTACGCGAGAGGAGTTGCTTAATAATATATGGGGAAAAAACTTAAACGTAGAAATTCGGACAATTGATGTACATATTGTGAGATTAAGAAGGGAGCTTAATGCAGAAGGAGAACGTGACGTTATTCGTACAGTACGCTCAGCAGGCTATGCTTTAGATGTCTTATGAATTTAGTTTTTGGCGCTGGTCTATTTTAGTTTTCGCCTCTTTTGTTCTTTTAGTTTTTTGGTATTTTTCACAAAAAAAAACTAAAATTTTATCAAAAGACCATGAAAAAAACGTTATAGATCAAGAGAATTATTATTCATCAATTTACAATGAGCTTAAACATAGTATTGATTTAATTTCATCGCCTGTTTTATTGGTATCCTTACCATTAAATAATCTCTCTTTATTAACTAGACAACGTATTAAAAATTTTTTCCCTTTAGTTTTTAATACCCTCGCCTATGATATTAATTCTTATGCTAAAAAATATTATGGCGACATTATTCTAGATATATTAAGGCATCCTTCTTTTTTTAAAACGCTGGAATCTTGTGGTCAAACGAATGATGTCGAACTTGATCTTGCGTTTGAGTTGCCAAAAACATACAATTTTAAATTAAATTTTAAACCCATTAAGGCTCCTCATGCGTTAACGGATCTCGTCGTTATTACGATTATAGATCAAAGTCAATTCGTTGCATTGAATAAAATGAGAAGTGATTTTATTAGCAATGCAAGTCATGAATTGCGTACTCCGTTAACGTCACTCAATGGATTTATTCAAACGCTTTTAACGGTAGATATAAAGGATTCAGAAACTCAAAAGAAATTTTTAAACATCATGCAGGCACAGGTTTACCGTATGATACGTTTAACAAATGATTTGCTTGATCTTACACGTGTCGAGCGTCTTGATTACAAATTGATTACGCAGCAGGTCGACTTAAAAGTTTTATTTCCAAAAGTTATGGATGAACTTAAATTAAGAATAACTGAGGCAAATATTGTACTAAAATATGATGAGGATACTTGTCGAAAAGGGGCAATTATTTGCGCCGATGAAGATCAGTTATTTCAAATATTTCATAACGTGTTGGAAAACGCTGTACGTTTTGCACCCCTTGGTCAACATAAGCCCGCCACTATTACATGTCGTCTGTTTTATTCACAAGATGATGTGGTTTGGCCGGGTGAGGGTTGGGTCGTATCCATCGCGGATTCGGGGCCAGGGATTGAAAAACAACATATTCCACGATTAACAGAACGTTTTTATCGTGCTGATCACAAATATGGTGGAACTGGTCTTGGCCTAGCCATTGTCAAACATCTTATTACGCGTCATAAGGGAAATTTACATATTGAAAGTGAATTAGGGCAGGGAAGTTGCTTCGCTATGTGGTTTCCTTCCGTAGTAACATCAAACGAAACTTTGATTATTTAAACTGAGCGGTATTAAAAAACGAATTTAAATAAGTTGTATAAACTTATAGCCATGCCCAAAATGTAATGGTGGTGCTGCTGGTGAGGATTGAACTCACGACCTCTCCCTTACCAAGGGAGTGCTCTACCACTGAGCTACAGCAGCCTAGGTGCTTTAGTAGCTTTTCATGTAAAATCATGCAACAAAAAAATGCACGGAATAACACTTTTTAATTAAAAATTTATATTGTCCATTATGGGTTTTTGTACACTATGGATTTAAACGTTCATTGTATCAATTTTTTTGAAACTATGGAGCTTATTATTATATGTTAAAAAAAGAATTATATTTAACGTTACATGGGCGTTTTTTAAAGCGTAATAGAATGTGTATTTAAAAATAGAGTATAAAAATTTATTGTAGCGTTATTTTCTTGAGTAGATTTGTGGTATAGCTCACAGCTCATAAACAAGAATTGGTTTAGTCATCCAGATGAAAATAAGATTTTTCAATGTCGTACTATGTTCCTTAGTTTTAAGTGTCGCCAACTGTTCCGTTGGTCCAGATTATCACCATCAAAATGGTTGGGCGCCTGCAACTTGGCCTAAAACGGATCAACAATCGGAATATGCGCTTCATCATGTAGTCGCGGGAAGATTGGATCCGCAATGGTGGCGATGCTTCAATGATCCTCTTCTAACGCAACTTGAGGAAAGGGCGGTCAGTGCTAATTTGGACGTGCAAATGGCTACGCAACGCTTAGTTGCGGGTCGTGCACAATTGCTGATTGCTGGTGCTGCTCGTTTTCCTACATTAGGTGGCAGTGCAGCGTTTCAAAAAACCCAATACAGTCAAAAATTTTTCCAAAGAGGATTAGAGGAAATTAAGAATAGAGAACCTATTCTTGGTAATGTTGTTAACCCTTCAGATATAGACATTCCTTCTTTTAATGAATGGGATGCGGCCCTAGATACCAGTTGGGAGTTGGACTTATGGGGGAGGGTACGCAGACAGTATGAATCTGCCCATGCGTTGTTACAAGCTTCAGAAGAGGACAGGCGTGGTATACTTATCGCCCAATTGGCTGAAATTGCTCGTAATTATATTACGTTAAGGGGCTTACAGGCTCAGTTATCCATTGTAAAACAAAATGAAACGGTGGCTTTACAAATTTTGCAATTGGCTAAGGAACGTTTTCGCGGAGGACTGGTTACAGAATTAGACGTTCATGATGCTGAATCGCAGTTGGAACAAACGAAGGCCGAAGCTCCTCGTTTAGAGCAACAGGTCGTTGAATACATTAACGCTTTAGGATTACTTCTTGGTGAACCTCCCCGTGCTTTGAACAGCGAACTAGCGATAGAAACTCCGATTCCTCCTACCCCTCCGGTAGTACCCATTGGGTTTCCTTCTGAGTTGGCGCAACGCCGACCTGATATAAGAGAAGCAGAGGCTAAATTGCATTCAGCGACTGCAGATATTGGAATTGCGATGGCTGAT
>NZ_CAWUGZ010000015.1:0-5388 GCF_963921845.1 Commensalibacter sp. Nvir
CGTCTACGGTTAATCGAGAGCTTAATTTAATTTCTGCCGTTTTGACCACGGCGTTAAAAGAATGGGGATTGCGCTTATGGGCAACCCCGTCCGATCATTATCAATACAATTTAATGGATATATAAAAGCTCTAACAATATTCCAAGGTTCATGTAAAATTTTTAAAACTAAACACAAAATTGTAAATAAGAAAATGCTAATTGGAACAATGGAGCAAAATCTTATTCATTTTTTTGATACGTTAATAATAACGGAGTTTCAAATTCATTTTATTTTTAGTTTTTAGCAACATTTAAAATCATGTTTTATTGGTAACAAAAAATATAACTTAAGATATCACGCCTTTTTTAAGTAAGATATTGCCATATTTTGCTGTCTCTCCTGTAACAACAATAGCAAATGCTTTTTTCGCTCTTTCATAGAAAGCATACCGTTCAATTCTTAATACCGATACAGAAGAGGGGGTTTGTGTAAATAATGCTTTTAAATAACGTTCTTCTACTTTTTCGTCTAAAACATCTCCTTTAACAGGGGACATCATTACCAGAGGTGGCTCATAACAATCCAGTTCAAAAAGCGGTATTATTGCAGATAATAAAGCATCGACCTTAATACCATCTGCTCGAATAACTTGCTTATTTAATGAACAAGCAGGAAAGTGAGCGTCTGAAAATACGATTTCATCACCATGTCCCATTTCGGCCAATATTTTTAACAATGATGGGGAAATTAGCGGGGAAATATTCTTTAGCATACTTAAAACCTTTAAATTTTAAAAAATTTTACTGTAACAAGGTTGTTGAGAGCCGGGATAATAGTATAAATAAGTATAATTAAATCTGTTTCTTACTAATTCTGCTGTTTCGCACAAACCAAGTCCGTACCACGCAAAACATGCGGCACCCAATACCGTTATTTCCGATTGTTTAGGCACTTTAATAGGTAAATTCAGCATGTCAGCTTTTATTTGATTCCATAATATATTATTACTTCCCCCTCCAACTAAAACCAACTCAGTCGCTTTGAAATTGGCTATTTTTTCTAAAGTTTTAAGATTATCGTTAAGTTGTAAAGAAAGTTTTTCGAGAACTGAACGGTAAAAATACCCACGCGTTGAGTTGAGACTGGCTCCCAGCCAACCTCCATTCATTGTAAGAATATTACTATCAAAGTTTAAACCGCCGCATCCCGGAGGAACATCTAATGCTTCTTCAATCATAGAAGCGTATACTTCTGGTTTTTTAAGATCTTTCCAAAATAGGGATCGTATCCATTCTAAAATGCCAGAGGCAAGCCACTGTAATCCTGGATTATATAAATTTGTTTTCGCATCTAACTCACAGGTAGAACCTTTGTAAGAAGGTAAAATAGTAGTATCTACTTGTTCAGTACGAACCATCAAAACTTCCCAGGTTCCTGAAGAAAGTACGGGCTGGTTAAGTTGGGCGCCTGAACCGAAAAGTGCAAATTGGGTATCGTGGCCAGCAGAAAAAATGGGTATATCATTAGGCAAATGCAATTTTCTAGCCATTTCAGGCAAAAGTGTCCCAATTTTCTCACCTGCTGCAACAATTGGTGGAAATAATGTTGGTGGTATGCCTATTTTATCTAAAATATGATGGCTGAATTTTTCTGCTTTCAAATCGAACAACTGACTGGTTCCAGCCATTGTTCTATCCGTAGTCATAATACCCGTTAAGCGGTAATTAATCAAAGAAGAGATAAATAACCACGCATGCGCTTGAGTTAATTTTTCAGGTTCATGCTCTTTTAACCAAATCAATTTATAAATTGTATTAAAACTAAAATGGCCAACACCTGAAATTAATTGTAACTCATTGGGTGACAAATATTTTCCTATATTGTCCATAATTTTTTGGGTTCTTGGACATTTCCAGCTGATAATAGGATAAATTAGCTCCCCTTCAGTGTTAGTTAAAGCACCATCAACCCCAAATGTTGTAACTGTAATTCCTTTAACTTTATACGTCGAAATAATTTCATTAATATTATTGCAACACGTTTCAAATCTTTGGAGAATATCCTCCAAAGACCAAATATGCCATTCTGAATTTTCGCTACAACTTTTTGTTGAATTAGGCGTATCCGATTTAGCAACAATCGAACCTGTATCATCAATGGCTATAACTCGAATATTTGTCGCTCCGCAATCAAATACCAATACGATATTTTGGGCCATTTTCCCTCCAAAATAACCAAGTAATTCTTAAAATTACTTGGTTGGTTCTCTAAAAACCTTTAATAAATAGGTCCATAAGATTGGCAAGCTCTATAATCTTGCCCTTCTTTGTCCATACCAAAGCCAGCCCATGACGTTGGTCTATATATATCGTTATCGTCCACGTTGTGCATGCAAACAGGAATACGCAACATTGAAGCAAGGGTAATAAAATCAGCACCTACATGGCCAATGGTTAGTACGCCATGATTTGCTCCCCAATTAGCCATTACGGAATAAACATCTTTGAAGGGGCCTTTCTCCGTAATACGTGGGGCGAACCAAGTTGTTGGCCAAGTAGAGTTGGTTCTCTTATTCAAGATGTCATGTACATCTTCTGGTAATTCAACACTCCAGCCTTCAGCAATTTGTAACACAGGTCCCAAACCTTTAATGATGTTTATACGGCTCATCGTGAAGGGCACACCTCCCTCAGTTAAAAAATGAGAGGAATAACCACCACCACGGAAGTATTCGTGAATAGCGGGACACCATTTTGTAGCAGTCAAGCAGGCTTCAACTTCTTCTTGGGTTATATCCCAATGATGCTTTATGGTAGGCTTACCCGTACTGTCTTTTTGTTTACAAGTGCCATCTAAGGCTGCAGAACCGGAATTTATCAAGTGAATAATTCCATGTTCTGCTAGTCCTGTCATTTTTTTCCCTGTGACACGTTCAATAGATTTCGCAGACCAATAGGTTCTAACATCAGCAAAAATTTGAGCTGTTCCTGTTAGCATATTGCCAAATAACATCGTCGCCCCATTAAGGCTGTCATTTTCGGTTGCGACTAATAAAGGTTTACGAGTACCGTTCCAATCAAATGAGCTATTCAAAAGAGCTTCCGCTGTATCCCCGTTTGGATATTGATCTGTCCAGTGACGTTGTCCTTGAAATCCAGCTACAATCGCATTGTACCCTAAGGATTCTTCAATCAGCCCTTTATCTGCTAATTTTTTATTCCCTTGCATCATATCCCGAATGCAAATAGCCATGAGTAGACTTTCGCGAAGTATGGCTCTGTTTTCTTCTGTCGAACGTTGATTTTCTTTAGAATTTTCATCTACACCAAAATTAAAATATTTGTCTGTCCATGACAGTGCTAATTCAAGTTCATCCTCATCATAAATTTTCTTATCAATACGACGACGCAGTTCGGTCATATCAACGGACTGAACTTTCATTCCTAACCAAGATTCGAAAAAGTTATGATCAACGATGGAACCAGCAATTCCCATAGAGGTGCCACCTAAAGACAAATACGTTTTGCCTTTCATATTGGCTACTGCTAATCCAGCCCGCGTAAAACGTAATAATTTATCTTTTACATCGGAAGGGATATTCGTATCGTTTGCATCCTGAACTTCGTGCCCGTAGATAGAAAAGGCTGGTATCCCTTTTTGGCTATGTGCGGCCAGAGCAGCAGCGAGATAAACAGCACCAGGACGTTCCGTTCCATTGAATCCCCAAATAGCTTTTGGCCGCATTGGGTCCATGTCAATTGTTTCACTTCCATAACACCAACAAGGGGTTACTGTAATGGTAAGACCGACATTTTCTGCACTAAATTTTGCTTCGCAGGCTGCAGTCTCAGCTAATCCTGCAATGCAAGTATCGGCAATAACGCATTCAACGGGCGATCCACAAGGATGGTGCAAGGTTTTACTGATAAAGTCAGCGGTAGCTTTTGCCATAGCCATTGTTTGGTTTTCCAATGACTCTCGAACCCCCATCCGTCTTCCGTCAATAGTTGGACGAATACCGACCTTTGGCAATTTAGTTAACGTTTTCATTATTATTCCTTACTAAAATAATTAATATTGAGTGCTAAATTTATTTTTTAAATAATTGTGCGATTGGTTAACAGGTTTTGCGTAAAATTTTGCATAAATAAATACAATGATAAAACACAATGCAGGAACCAACTCTGCTGTGGGAATACTGCCTGCTATGTCGCTAACAAATCCCATCAAGGGAGTGACAACACTGCCGCCCACGATAGACATTACAATTAGTGATGAACCATATTTGGTATCTTTTCCCAAATCGGTTATACCCAACGAAAAAATAGTTGGATATTGGATTGACATAAAGAGACTACATGCGGTTAACGCAATCAACCCCACCATCCCACCGAGAAAGGCTGATATTGAACATAATACAAATGATATTAAAGCATAACTAGCCAATACTTTTTTTGGATCCGATCGTTTAATAAGCCATGTACCACTAAACCTACCAATAAAAAAACATACCATACTTGCCGTTAAATAGTTGGCTGCAAAACTTGGAGTCATTTTATTTTCTTGAACAGCGTAGCGAATTAAATAACTCCAACAGGCAATTTGTGCCCCTACATAGCAAAATTGGGCAAATACAGCCCATCTCCAATGTCTGACTTTTATTAAGCGTTTGAATGCTTTTACCAAAGAATCATTTGTCTCTTCGTGCGTATCACTCTGAATAACAGGGAATTTGGTAAAGAAAATTAGTAACGCAATAAATAATACAATACCGACAATGATCATATAGGGGAACTGAACGGCCAACACCAAATTATGATGATACGTTTTTAATTGATCAGGCGCCATCTTATCCAAAATGTCATTAGAATACTGTGGAATATGAGCCAAAATAAGCGTTTGACCAAATACAACGGCTATTATTGACCCGAATGAATTGAACGTTTGCGCTAGATTAATACGAAAATGTCCTGTTTTTTCGGGTCCAAGAACCGTTACGAAAGGATTGGCAGCGGTTTCAAGGCAGCCTAACCCAGCAGCAATAATAAATAATCCAATTAAAAATAAATCGTAATTCATTATTTCTGCTGCAGGCCAAAACAAAGCAGCTCCAATAGCGTATAGAAATAATCCGGTTAGAATGCCTACTTTATAGCTAAATTTTTTCATCAAAATTCCTGCTGGAATTGGAATGAAAAAATAACCAAGATAAAAAGCGGATTGTATTAACCCCGCTTGAAAATTATTTAAAGTAAATGCATGTTGAAACTGGGGAAGAAGAATGTCATTTAGGTTATTAGCAAGGGCCCATAAGAAAAAGAGAGAACAGAGCAGAGCAAAGGGAATTAAATATTTATTTTTTTCTTTAGTATTTGTAGAAACATTACTCATAATGTAACCTTATAA
>NZ_CAWUGZ010000016.1:0-56827 GCF_963921845.1 Commensalibacter sp. Nvir
AATCGAACCAATCGAACCAATCGAACCATAAAAATCGTTTGTATCTTTTTTTGTAAATCAAAAATTTAAAATAAAATTACAATTATTTGTAAAAATTAATTTATTTTCTTTATATTTTTTTTAAATTCTCATTCTGTTTTATCTGTTGGTAACTACAAAAATTTAAAAGGTTTTTTTAACGTGGCTAAATGAGTAAATTACTTAAAAAAAATTGTTACTTTAATATAATGCAAATAGAATCTACTTCGTTCTGCACAAGCAGCGCAATTCCATCTCATTGAAAATTTGTATCCAAAATAAATAGAAGAAATTTCTCTATTAAAAAGGTATGCGACGCATACCTTTTTAATAGTTATTTAGGTGCTAATACCATAATCATTTGCCGATTTTCTAACTTCGGCAATTGTTCAACTTTGGTTTCAGATTCCATATCAATTCGAAAACGCTCTAACAACTGGATACCCAACTCTTGATGAGCCATCTCTCTACCACGAAAACGCAGCGTTATTTTTACTTTGTCGCCAGCGCCAATAAAACGCTTTGCGGCATTTAATTTCACCTGGTAATCGTTCTGATCAATATTGGGGCGAATCTTAATTTCTTTAATATCGATTACTTTTTGTTTTTTTCGAGCTTCGTTCTTTTTTTTCTGTTGCTCATATTTGAACTTACCATTATCAAGAATTTTAGCAACGGGAGGATCAGCGTTCGGACTTACCTCCAAAAGATTCAAGCCCACCGCATGAGCCATTTTCAAAGCTTCACGCGTTGCAACAATGCCTAACATTTCGCCATCTGCTCCAACAAGTCTAACTTGAGGGGCGCGGATTTCCTCATCAACAAGCGGACCTTCACGGTTTGTCGTGGGGGGTATCGGTGTTTTTACTATGGTTAAGTTTCCTTCTAAACTTCAACTCTAGAAAGAATTAACCTATTAACGTAAGTTAGCTTTATATAACCGTAAACATACATGAAATGGGTGATATTTTCTTTCTAAAGATAAATGTTACATAATCCAGAGAATATTATAACCTATTTTTTCAATTGAATCTAGCTTTCACATCGAAGATTTGTTTTATAAGTGGCCACTCTAGCGCGTCCAGTATCAGGGGGCAAAGCTTCATTTTTAAGGATTTCAATAGCCTGTTCACTCGGTAAAATTTCTTGAACATTTCCTTTCCCTAGTCGTCTTAGGGCTACGTTGCCCTCTTCTGCTTCCTTGCGACCAATAACCATAATAATAGGCACATGCTGCAAGCTATGTTCTCTTATTTTAGCGTTAATTTTTTCATTCCGCGTATCCAATTCAACCCTTAATCCCTGGGCAATCAACGATTCCGCAATTCCTTGTGCATAGTCCTCAACATCATTCACAATTGTTGCAATAACAATTTGAACGGGTGCTAGCCATAAAGGGAAATGGCCCGCGTGTTGTTCAATAAGAATACCAATAAATCGTTCAAAAGATCCAACAATAGCACGATGGAGCATAACAGGTCTGTGCCTTGCACTATCTTCACCAATATAGGAAGCCTTTAAACGTTCAGGCAAAACATAGTCTACTTGCAATGTACCGCATTGCCAATCTCTGCCAATCGCATCCCTTAATACAAATTCAAGCTTAGGTCCATAAAAAGCGCCTTCACCTTTATTTAACTCAAACGCAACGCCTACTTGATGGCAAGCTTCTTTTAAACTATTTTCAGCTTTGTCCCATGTTTGATCGTCTCCAGCCCGAACGTCCGGTCTATCAGAGAATTTAATTCGAAAATTTTCAAAACCTAAGTCTTTATAGACTTCGGACAACATACGAACAAACAACGCTGTTTCAGAAGTAATTTGCTCCTGCGTGCAAAAAATATGCGCATCATCTTGGACAAAAGAACGCACACGCATAATCCCATGAAGGGCTCCAGAAGGTTCGTAGCGGTTACATGCTCCAAACTCAGCCATTCGTAAAGGCAATTCACGGTACGAACGTAGTACATTATTAAAAATTTGGATATGACACGGACAATTCATTGGTTTTAAGGCATAGGTACGATCTTCATCCTCTACCGAAGCAATAAACATATTTTCTCTAAATTTTTCCCAATGTCCTGAAGCTTCCCATAAAGAACGATCCACAAGCTGAGGTGTACGAACTTCAACATACCCATAATTTTTTTGTATCCGTTGAATATAATTTTGCAAAACTTGGTAAATTTGCCAGCCTTTTGGATGCCAAAAGATAGAACCCACGGCTTCATCTTGTAAATGAAAAAGATCCATCTCTTTACCAATACGCCTGTGATCCCTCCTGACGGCCTCTTCTTGTTGAGTCAAATAACTATTCAACTCTTTTTTATCCCGCCACGCCGTTCCATAAATGCGAGAAAGCATTGCCCTTTTGGAGTCGCCTCTCCAATACGCGCCTGCAACTTTGGTCAATTTGAAAGCATTTCCAACGTCGCCGGTCGAACGCAAATGAGGCCCCCGACAAAGATCCGACCACTGACCTTGTTTATAAACTGAGATGCGCTCCGTTTCGGGTAAATCGCGTATTAATTCTGCTTTGTATGTTTCCCCAATCTCTAAAAAATAAGCAATGGCTTCATTTCTTGGGATAATTTCACGAACCAACGGCTCATCTCGGGCAATAATTTCATGCATACGCTGTTCAATTGCCGGTAAATCCTCCAGTTTAAAAGGTTCATTACGAGCAAAATCATAGTAAAACCCATTTTCAATGGTTGGACCAATCGTTACCTGTGTGTCTGGATAAAGTTCTTTAACCGCTTGTGCCAGTACATGCGCTGCATCATGCCGAATAAGGTCTAACGCCTCATCGTCTTTACGAGTAATAAATCGAACGGCTGCATCATGATCAACCATTGTCTGTAAATCAACCAAGGTATCATCGAGCTTCATTGCTAATACTGCACGTGCCAACCCTGCCCCAATGGATTGTGCAATTGATAAGCCTGAAACAGGTTCATCAAAATAACGAACAGAACCATCAGGCAGAGTTATAGAAGGCATAATTGAATTCTCCAAAACAACACAATTTCAATCTTTTATAAATGTTAATGAACCCACTTTAATTCGCGGGCAACTTTTTTTACAGTTAGATCTTTTAAAATAGGTTGAGTAATAATTTTTACATTTTTTCCTCTAGGAGCTGTTAACAAAGGATCACTGGAGGAAGAAAATAATACAATGCTCGGACACCCTACTATAGCGGCAATATGCATGGGGCCCGTATCATTGCCCAAAGCAAACAAAGCGTCCGCAAAGACGGCTGCTAAATTAAATATAGACGTTTTACCCACTAAATTGACTACCTCTGGGCATTTACTTTGAAGCACAGCAACTAAGCTACGCTCTTCATATCCACCCACTACTACTGGAGTTATATTATTATGAATACATAGATTAGCAATTTCAGCGTAGGATTCAATAGGCCAACGTTTTTCTGGACGTTTCTTTGAGCACCCTGGTACAAGAACCGCATAACGTTTAAGGTCCTTTATGCCTGGGAACTGACGTATTAGCCAATTCACTTCGGGCGCGGGGAAACGCGTTATGCCCGTTTGTCGCAACTGATCTCTTTGGCGATCAATGGTATGCATCTCATTGCGCTTAGGATTACTATGTTGATGCGAAGCATTCCGAGCAATACCAGACCATTTTGGCTTTCCAGCCAATTTAAAATATCTCGTAGAACGCTTCGAAGTTTGTAGATCATATACAAAGTCATATCCACTAAGATTCTGTGCTAATTTTAAATTTCCAATTAAATTGAAAAAATGAGGACGTTCATCAATTAAAACACGGTCAAACCAAGGGCTATTATGACCAAGCTCAACAAAAGGTTTTGTCGTTAATAAAGTAATATGATCTGACGTGTGATGCTGTCTTATGGCGGCGAAGGCAAAAAAACTCTGAATAAAATCTCCCAAAGCACCAAGACGTATAATTAATATTTTTTTACTCAAATGCATGCAAATCAAACTGTTTTTCTTGCGTTAAAACTTCATTATACACCTTAAGGGTTGCCCGTTGCATAAGCTTAACGTCATATTTTTCTTTAACCATCTCCTGTGCGCGGCGCCCTATCCATTGCAAATCATTTTCAGACATTTCCGTAAGCGCATTGAGAACATAAGACAAAGAAGATAAATTGCCTGCCTCAAAAACGAACCCTGTTTGTTCATGCGTAACGGTTTCACAAGCTCCCCCGTGATTGGCAACTAATACAGGTTTGCCCATTGCTTGCGCTTCGATAACAACACGACCAAAAGGTTCCGGTTTCAAAGAGGGAATAACCACAATATTTGCCAAGGCAAAAGCTGCAGGCATATCTTGGCAGTCCCCCACAAAATAAACACGGTCCATTATATTTAATGTTGCTGCTATTTTTCGTAACTGTTTGGATAGATTTTGTTTAGGCTTTTCAGGTCCAACAAAAACACAAACCCATGATTCTGGATTACAAATTCGTGCGAACGCACGTAATAAAAGTTCGTGCCCCTTCCATGCACTCAATCGAGCAGGCAACATGATAATTTTTTTATCTTCCGGTATATTCCATTGAAAGGCCAATTTGCCAACGCGTTCCCCAATGGAATGATTAACATTAAAAATATGTGTATCAACACTTCTGGGAATTATTCTCAAACGTGAGCGATCTACATGGTAACGATCTCGTAATCGTTTGGCAATAAAATGACTGATAGCTATAACCCGATGACCTTTTGCCATCACCTGATTATAGCAGCGTTTAAGTTGAAAATTTTCATTATAAACCCCATGCCACGTGGTTATAAAGCTGGTCTGTGTTTTTTTACAGGCAAACCAACACGACCAAGCAGGCGCTCGCGAGCGAGCATGAACAATGTCCACTTTAAAAGTGGTAATAATTTTCTTTAATACAAATTGATTTTTCCAAATTTTAAATGGATTTTTTGAATTCAAAGGTAGAGTAATATGGATAATACCCGATTTTTTTAATATTTCTTTCCATGCCTCTCCACCCGAACTCACGACAAGAGCAACGCCATTACATCTAACAATAGCTTTTGCCATGTCGACAGTACCCCGCTCTACCCCTCCTGTACCTAAGGTAGGAAGTACTTGCATCACAGTCGGTTTGGTTTTCATCTTGATATTCAAAACATTACATTAAAAATCTAAATCAGAATAATACTTTGGAGGCACCAACCCACTTATTCGATCACTCAGCAAGGCGCGAAAACTTGGCCTAGACTTTAATCGAGCATACCATTCCCTAACGGCAGGGTATTTTTCCCATTGTATGTCCCCAATATAATCCAAAGCTGAAACATGAGCAGCAGCAGCGAAATCTGCTAAAGATAAATGGTTGCCCGTAAGCCAGGATCTTTTATCAACAAGTTCTGATAAATAATTGAGATGAAATTTAATTTGCTGATATCCCATTCGTATAGATTGGGCGCTTGGATTACTATTCATAAAAAATCGTTTAAATATTTTTTCGTAGAGTAAATTCCGTGTTACTTCTCGATTAAATTTATCATCAAACCAAGCAACTATCCGTCTTACCTCCACCCGCTCGGCTAAAGTTCTTCCCATTAACATTGTGTCCGGATAGGCTTCTTCTAAATATTCACAAATCGCATATGAATCTGGAATAGTTAATCCGGTCTCCTCCACCAATACAGGTACAGTACCAGCTGCATTTAACAAAAGAAATTCAGGCCTTTTTTTCCATACTGTCTCGGTAATGAGTTCGAAAGATAAACGTTTTTCGGACATAACCAAACGAACTTTTCGACAGAATGGACAAAGAGGTTGATGAAACAATTTGCGCATATAATTCCAACCACTTGCATATCAAAACTCAATTTTACTCGTCAAGATGAGGTAAATTATAGTATAAAAACCATTAGTAACACGCTTTTATCTAAACTTACATCAAGTGTCTACAAAATTAAAATTGAGCAAATTTTTAGGAAAAAATTTATCGCAGGAAGGATATTAAGTGTAAGCTATTGAGATTAAGTTACAACGTTTTTATTTTTATTAAAAACAAATTTTTTTAATATTCACTACCGTAAAAACAAGATAAATTAACTTTTGCATATTTTGTCCAAAACACTATAGGAACGATAATTCGTGGCAAAACCCTCTAAAAACCAATTGCAAATACGTATACTGGGGCGATCTTTTTTGGCATTAGTATTATCCCCCGAAGCTCCGTTGGAAGCTTGGTTGAAAAGTTTAGATAAACAGATACAACGTTCCGCTTCATTTTTTTTAGGGAAACCCATCATACTAAATTTAGAACGCGTTTCAGAAACTGAAGAAGGATTGAGCGATCTGTACAATGAGCTAATGACTAGAAATATTCAGATTATATCAATTGAAAACATATCTACGGTTTGTAACGCTATTCAAACCTGGCCAAAATTAGGAATTTTTAGTAACGGTAAAACCGTTGATCCTATACACATACTTGATAAAACCAAACCAAAGCCTCCGACTGCACCCTACCACATTATCGAAGAACCCGTGCGATCAGGTCAAAGTATTTTTTTCCCAGAAGGGGACGTTATTATTACCAATTCCGTTTCTTCTGGATCTGAAATTGTTGCTGGTGGATCAATTCACGTTTATGGTGCATTAAGAGGTAGAGCCATTGCCGGTATCAATGGACAACCCAAGGCAAGAATTTTTGCATACCAACTTGAAGCCGAACTTATGGCTATTGATGGGTACTATATGACCGCTGAAGAAATACCAGAAAACTTGATATTAAAACCTGCACAAGTTTATTTGGATCAAAACGTTATGACAGTAGCGCCGCTCATGAAAATGAAATCTTGATAACAAATTATACTAGACTAGTTTGCGAATAGATTTATATTTAAAGTGCGGTACAAATAATTTAAAACTGTTGAGGATTAAAAGGAAAGAATATGGCAAAAGTCGTCGTCATCACTTCAGGAAAAGGAGGTGTTGGTAAAACAACTTCAACCGCGGCAATCGGAGCAGCCTTGGCACAAGCCGGTCAAAAAGTTGTTGTCGTTGACTTTGACGTAGGGTTAAGAAACCTTGACCTTGTCATGGGTTCTGAAAGACGCGTTGTGTTCGATTTTGTCAACGTCATTCATGGTGAAGCTAGCCTTCCTCAAGCGTTAATAAAAGATAAAAGGCTCGAAAATCTTTTTATTCTCGCCGCTTCTCAAACTCGAGATAAAGATGCCTTAACCGAAGAAGGCGTTCAAAAAGTCATCAACGAATTAAAAGAAAAATTCGACTGGATTATTTGTGATAGCCCCGCTGGTATTGAGCGGGGGGCTAAAATGGCGATGCACTTTGCTGACGAAGCCATTATTATTACAAATCCAGAAGTTTCCTCGGTACGAGACAGCGATCGCATTATAGGTATCTTGGATAGTACGACTCAGAAAGCTTTGCAAGGTGATAAAATTCCTAAGCATCTCTTGATTACCCGTTATGCGGCGGACCGTGCTGCACGAGGTGATATGCTTAATACAGATGATATATTGGATATTCTTTCCATACCGCTTATCGGAATTATTCCTGAAAGTGAAGAGGTGCTCAAAGCATCCAATTTGGGCTCTCCGATTACCTTATGCTGCCCCCATTCGAATGTAGCAAAGGCCTATAATGAGGCTGTACAAAGACTTCAAGGTGAAAAACTAGACATTATTGTACCTTCAGATAAAAAAGGGTTTATCAGCTGGTTACTTGGAAGGAGCCGCTCATGAGTTTCTTTTCTAATTTTTTCACAAAAAGAAACAGCGCCCCTGTGGCTAAGGATCGATTGCAAATCCTCCTTGCACACGAACGTTCTTCCACAACGACAACCAACTCTGATTTGTTACAAAGGTTAGAAAAAGAAATAATGGAAGTCATCCAAAAACATATTTCCATTGATCAAGACAAAATTCAGGTTAAAGTTGATCGTGGAAATGACTTTTCGACTTTAGAAATTGATATCGAAGTTCCGGAACAAATTAAAACTATTTGATTGATAACGGCATGTAACTTACAGTGGGCTAGTAAAGAAACCTTACTAGCCTTATATGGCGTTACAATCATTTTTTATCCTTTAGCTCTTCCAAACCTCTAGGTCCATAGTTAAACGCAGCAACCATATCCGCAGATTCTTGCATTGCTTTTGGAATATCTAGAGGCTCCAGCATAACTTCGATTAAACACAATGTATCGGTATGCCGATCAATTTCCAATAACGCATCATTTAATTCCCCTTCAGTTTCAACTTTTTTAGCAAAAAAGCTTTTATTTCCTCCTCCGGATTCAAAAAATTTTTTATAATCCCAAAGGGGTATATTATTATAACCCGCATGAAGTCCCATAATCGCTCGTTCTATCGTATAACCTTTATTGTTAATGAGAAATAAAATAGGTTTAAGATCATATAAAAAAAGAGAAGCAACTTCTTGTGCGGTCAGTTGAAACGATCCGTCGCCAATAAATAAAACGTGTCTTCGAGTAGAGTTGGCCATCAACGAACCAAAAAGCGCAGGCAAAGAATACCCTATCGATAACCAAAGGGGTTGACTGATTATGGTGATTTTTGAAGGCATATCCATAATCTTTACCCCACGCATTGAGGTTCCCGCTTCAGCAACAATCACATCATTTGATTTAATAAATTTCTCCGTTCTCTTCCAAAAACGCTCTTGAATTAATTTTTTTTTCGGCTTAATAGCCCAATCTTTTGTATTTTTTTGTATTACATTTTTTGAAATTTTATACTTTTTTACAGGCTTCATCGTAGCCAAATGACCCAGCAATTCTATTGCGGACACGCCTTCAAAAATATCGTGACCAATAATGGTCCGAAAAGGCTGAATATTAATCATATCATCAGGTATTTTTTGAGTAAAATAGCCTGAGTTGCTATCTATAAATTTAACATTTAACCCAAACAAACAATCCGACTTTTCAATAACACGTTTTACACTTTCTGAAGATGAACAACCACTATACCCCCCAATCCAGTGCGCATGATCACCATCCAACACACACTGCGCTGCTGATAAGGTTGCAAAGGGAATATTAAGATTTTCAACAGTCAATTGTATCAATTTATCAAGCTCAAAGCGATCAAGGGCCATACCAAGCAAAGCCGCTGGATTTTCAGCTTTGCGCAACTTTTTTATTATATGTTGCAATAACGATTCTAGTTGTTGCACGTCACTCGTTTGATGACGTAAGGACAAAACTTGATTGTAGACATCAATTTCAAAAAAGCTAATATCAGAAGGGAGTTGTAAATAAACAGGCCTTTTTTCACGAAAGCAAGCCCGAAAAACGCGATCAATTTCTTCCACTGCATTTTGAGGCGTTATTCTTGCTTGTGCAACGGTAAAAGGTCGATAACAATCCATTATATCTTCGAAATTACCTTCGGCGGTCGTATGATGCAATAAACGATGGCGATATACACTGTTTAATGGGGGCGCACCAGTGATAAAAATAACAGGAACATACTCTGCAAAAGCCCCCGCAATTCCATTTATTGCACTTAAATCGCCCACACCGTAGGTCGTCACAATCGCGGCAATTCCATTCAATCGGGCATAACCATCTGCCGCATAGGCACCATTTAATTCGTTTCGAGTGCCGACAAATTGTATATCTTGTCTTTTTTCAATTTGCTGAAGAAATTGTAGATTGTAGTCCCCTGGAACGCCAAAAATATTTTTTACACCCACTTGCGCTAATCGATCCAATAAGAAATCACCAACTGTTCTTTTCATTTAAACCTCGTTTTAATTTCTCAAAAAATTATATTTTTTGCTTATCCTTACAATCTCATTTTCTAACGTAGACAAATAGAAGTCACGCTGGCGCGTTTGACTTATTGCTACAGTTTATTTGTGTTAAATTTATACTTAGTAGCAATCGTTTGCATATACTGGATCATTGAAGCAATACCATTGCTTCGGTTTGCTGATAATGCGCCAGACAATCCAAGGTCTTTTACAAACCTTGGATCAATATTTAAAATTTCTTTGATGGATCGGCCAGAATAAATACGCAATATCAGAAAAATTAAGCCTCTAACAATAGCAGCATCCGAATTGCCTGCAAAAAACAGGCATCCCTCCTGAAAATGATAATTTAACCAAACCTGACTTTGACAACCCAGGACGCGGTATTGGTCTTGTTGCCACTCTAGTGGAAAATCAGGTAATTTTTTTCCAAGATCAATAAGATAACGATAACGCTGTACCCAATCGTCAAATAAGTCCAATTCTTCACGGATCGTTTCAATTGCTTCAGAAGATGTATTCGTAGCAGGCTTGATAAAAGCGGGATTCATTATCGACCTTTAAGGCAAAATTATAAAATAAAACGACTTAAATCGCCTTTATTAGCCAAGGAGCCAACATTTTTTCTTACATCCTCTGCTGTAATTTCTATAGTTTCACCCGAACGTTCGGAAGCAGTAAAAGAAACTTCTTCTAATAATTTTTCCATTACGGTCGCTAATCTTCGCGCACCTATGTTTTCGACACGTTCATTAATATCCGTGGTTAATTGAGCTATTTCATCGATTGCTTCTTCATTTAAATGCAATACAACCCCTTCAGTAGCCATTAACGACACATATTGTTTGAGTAAAGAATGCTCTGGCTCTGTCAGTATTCTTCGCATATCTTCTTTGGTTAAAGGGGACAGTTCTACACGAATAGGCAATCTTCCTTGTAACTCTGGCAAAAGATCGGCGGGTTTAGCAAGATGAAAAGCACCAGAAGCAATAAATAAAATATGATCTGTTTTTACCGCTCCATATTTTGTTGAAACGGTCGTCCCTTCAATCAATGGAAGTAAATCTCTTTGAACACCCTCACGTGAAATGTCAGCACCCCCACGCCCACCACCTTCAAAGGAACGAGCACACACTTTATCAATCTCATCTAAAAACACAATACCATGATTTTGTGTTCTATGAATGGCTTCTCTTACAAGCATGTCATTATCCAGCAATTTATCTGATTCTTCCCGTATTAGCGCTTCTCGGGCCTTTGATACGGTCATGTGCTTGGATTTTTCAGCTCTATTCATAAATCCTTTCATCATGTCCGTAAAATTAATAACCTGCGCTGGCGGCATACCAGGAATATCTATTTGCCCAATAGGAGATGACGAAGCATCGGATAAACTAATTTCAATCTCCTTATCTTCCAATTGCCCTTCCGAAAGCATTTGTGAAAATTTATTGCGCGTTTCCGCCGAAGCCCCTTCACCGACCAAGGCAGTAATTAACCGTTGTTTTGCCGCTTCATTTGCTTTTTCCTGAACATCACGGCGTTTTACATCACGAAGCATCGATAAGGAAGTTTCAACTAAATCTCTAATGATGCTTTCAACGTCTCTACCAACATAACCCACTTCCGTGAATTTAGTCGCCTCGACTTTTAAAAAAGGAGCTTGAGAAAGACGAGCCAATCGTCGGGCTATTTCCGTTTTTCCACACCCTGTCGGACCGATCATTAAAATATTTTTCGGCACCACTTCTTCGCGTATACCATCCGGTAATTTTGCACGTCTCCAGCGATTACGTAACGCAATGGCAACTGCACGTTTTGCTTCTGCTTGCCCTACAATATAACGATCAAGTTCCGTAACGATTTTTTTGGGGGAATAAGTAGGAATGTCCATTGGTGTTAGCCCTTGACTAATAAAGTTTCGACGACAAGAGAAGTGTTCGTATAGATACAAATATCTGCAGCAATTTTCATGGCACGTTTAGCTATTTCTTCAGAGGTTAATCCCTCGACTGTTAACAGTGCCCTTGCAGCAGCCATCGCATAATTGCCCCCCGAACCAATGGCAAGAACACCATCTTCTGGCTCTAATACATCGCCATTTCCTGTCAGTGTGAATGAGTGCGCTTGATTTGCTACGAGCATCATTGCCTCTAATCTGCGCAAATAACGATCCGTACGCCAATCCTGTGCCAATTCAACACATGCTCTTTCAAGTTGATTGGGATAGCGTTCTAACTTTTTTTCTAATCGTTCTAACAAAGTAAAAGCATCGGCAGTAGCCCCTGCAAAGCCAGCAAGAATTTGTCCGTTTAAGCCGATTTTTCTAACTTTTTTTGCATTCCCTTTTATTACTGTATTTCCTAATGTAACTTGCCCATCCCCCGCCATCGCTACTTGACCGTCGCGACGCACACACAAAATGGTGGTCCCATGCCACTGTATAGGATCATAGGAATTAAACTGTTGCTGATTCATAAATGAATAAATACCTTCTAAAGTTATCTAGGGATTAACTGTTAACTCTTTAACCCTTTTGGTTAGCATACCCAAAGAAAAAGGTTTCGTAATGAGCTTAATATTATCATCCGTAGGTAAATTGCCAACACCGTGTGCATAACCCGTCATAAATAAAATCGACAAGCCAGGCCACAGCTTTCTTGCTTTTTTTGCCAGATCATTGCCATTAATGCCCGGCAACCCTATATCGGTTAAGAGCAAATCGATATTATCTCTTTTTTGGCTTATTTCTTCTAGAAAAGTTAAGGCAACCTTACCATCTGCGGCAACCATAACCTTGAACTCCATTTCGTTAAGCAATTCAACGAGTAACGGCCGCAAAACTGAATCGTCTTCAACGACCAATATTAATTTCTTGTGATCCTTTTTTTCTTCAACCATGATAACCCTTTTTAACGGTAAAGAAAATACTGCTATTCACTATGGCCATATTCTAATATCCAAAACCAACAAATACTCCTTATTATTTTCTTGAGAACAGCTAAAGAAATCAACATAATAGTGGCAAAATTATAGTAACGTTTTGGATAGCAGGCGCCAAAACTTAAAAAAATATCCCTTTTCTAAGTTCATTTTCAACAAAACTTACTAAACTTCAAAAAAACAAATGTCATTTGCCTTTTATTTAGTACTATCCAAACAATTTTTTTGCGAGAAAGCAGGCAAATAGATACTTATGGCAGTACCCTGACCCAGCTGACTTTTGACCAAAACATCCCCGCCCGATTGCTGTGCAAAACCGTAAACCATAGCCAATCCTAGCCCTGTACCCCAACCCACTTCTTTGGTCGTAAAAAAAGGTTCGAAAATATGGTCAATAATTTCAGTTGACATTCCTTGACCATTATCTTTAACGGTCACAACAACATACCAGCCCTTTTCAAGATGCTTTAGATCGTTTCTATCGTCAATTTTCACATTTTTAAACGTAATCTTAATCTCTCCACCTTCAGGCATAGCGTCAACGGAATTAATACACAAATTCATTATGGCCAATTCTAATTGAGAGGGATCCGTTTTAACAAATGTTTTTTTTCCTTTATAGTCTGCTATCGCTAACGTTAATTGAGGTTTACGTGTTACACATTCTATCTCATTTCGTCGAGAATACAATCGCATTGACAACGTTTGCGACAACAAATCTTGATAATCTTTGATAACCTTGAAAATATCTACGTTTTGAATAGACATTTTTTTACGACGACTAAAACTAAGCAAACGTTCTGTCATCAATGAACCTTTTTGAGAGGCGGACAAAGCATTTTCAAGTAAACGTTCAATATATTCCTTTTTGAATTCCGACTTGGGATCAGATTTAAGTAAAAACGCTGCGCATAACTCAATTGATCCAGAAATTGTAGTCAATAAATTATTAAAATCATGGGCAATGCTACCGGCCATTGTGCCCAACGCATGAAGTTTCTCTGCTTGCTGGAGCTTTGCTTCCCAATTTTTTTGATCGCTAATATCCAATTCCATAATTACAGAAGGTCTAGTTATTTCCCCTCTTGCTCTACCTAAAAGTAATCGAGTAATTAAAAACCAACGAGAGGGCGAATTAATTTCATTGCTTGGAACTTCTAAAGTTGCCACAAAACATTCTTCTTTGAGCAATCGATTTTGAAATTGTTTTAGCTCTTCAGGCTTAAATGAGGGCTCAATTTCTTCTTCTGTTTTGCCTAAACATTCTTCAACCGAACGACCGCGACGTGAAGCCGCCAATTCGTTCATACGTGTAAATTTACCTTGCTCGTCTTTAAAGGCTACTCCATAAGGAAGATGATCCAACAATCCTTTCAAAAGCAATTGCTCGTGACGAAGTTGCCTTCTATATTCCGAACGCAAAACTGCTCTTTCAACAACCTCACAAACCGATAAAGGGTCAAGGGGTTTTGCAATAAAAAAAGATATACCTCCTTGGTTTAAAGCAGAAATCAAATAATCGGTGCGCGTGTTTGCAGCCAAAAGAATACGAGTAGCGACCGTAATATTCCTTACTCTCCCAAAGAAAATATTACCTGACATAGAAGGCATACAATAATTATACAATATTGCAGAAAAACGATTGCCTTTTTTAATTAAATCTAAGGCAACGTAGGGTGATTCCGTTTTATATACGCTATAATTTTTCCCTAATATGATTTCTATTTCTTGTAAAATGATCGGGTTATTATCCACAACCAATATCGCTGGTAGGGTTTCCATACCCGTCCTCCTCTTTTACGCATCAGCATAGTCCGACTTTGTTTTTAATGGATTTTGAATTTTTATAAAATAATTAATTTAAGTATTAGACTTACAAATAGAGTTTCTTTATTAAAAACCAAGTTAAAAATAGGTAAGTTTGTAAACCAAACGGGTCTTTTTTCTTATAAATTAATTTTTAATTAACACAAAATCCTAGTTTAACCTTTTAAATTATTTGTATACTCTATAAGAAATTAAAATTGATCCCTGAGTAAGCCAATAAATCAAAGGACAGTTTCGTAAAATGCAAATAAATTCATTAAGAACCGAAGGACGCCTAACTCCAGAACAAGCACCTAACCAACTATCCTTTCAAAACAAAAAATCCCCTAATACATTAATCCGTACGGCACTTTCGGCTATAAGCTATTTTATCTTTTATTTTTTACAACAAGTCGCCGAAATCTTTGCACCAATGCTGCTCATTATTGGGCTAGTTTGGAAATTTATACCCACTTTGCTCCATTCTATGATGCATTTAACCGACAATGCTGATCCTCAAATCAGGGACATCGTGACTAACGGATCCAACTTGATACCCACTTCTATAAATTTTTCAGGGTATACTTTAAGTGCTTCTACCTTGATATTTTGGGGAATTCTTTTGCTGGCGTTAGCTGCTTTGAGCGCAACGCTTACCAGTTTTTTTGGGTATAAAAATTAATCAACTTCTAATTTTCTTTATGTGAAACGATCAGTTTTTAACTTATTTTAATCCTCACAACAATAAAAAATGATAAAACTTGATCATATTAATTTTACGTACGATAACCATTTTCCTATTTTGGAAAATGCTTGTTTTACACTCCCTCAAGGGGCTTTTTGCTGGCTAACGGGTTCTTCTGGTGCAGGGAAATCCACCTTACTCAAAATGTTACACTTGGAAATAAAACCTTCCTCTGGGGATCTGACCATTTTAGACGTTAATACCAATAAAATGAAAAGAAAAGCACGGTGTTTATTAAAACGAAAAATTGGTATTGTTTATCAAAACTACAAACTTATGCCCAATTTGACTATTTATGACAATATTGCACTGCCACTTAGACTACAACATGAAGAGGATGGTACTATACAAAAATGGACAAATCGAATTGTGGACTGGATGGGATTAAAAAAGAAACAAACAAACTTACCAAATAACCTTTCTGGTGGGGAACAGCAACGGGTTGCCATAGCGAGAGCTATTGTTCACCGTCCAAGTTTGCTCCTAGCCGATGAACCCACGAACGCCTTGGACGAATTTCAAGTCAAGCGTTTAATGGATCTGTTTTACGATTTAAATGAATTAGGGTGTACCATTATTATTGCAACGCACAACGAAGCCCTTATAAAGCAATATAATGCTTTTCATCTGCATTTAGAGCAAGGCAAACTGTGGGCAGAGAATGCGTGTTAACCATCGCAATTCGGACGGCTTAAAACTAACCCTTGCATTACCAGGGCGACTTCTTATTCCATTAATTGCGGCGATGACTTTTTTAGCCGCACTGACATTATCCGGCGCCTATGCCAGCCATCAATTAGCACAACGTTGGAGTAAAGGGGCAACGTCTACCCTTATTTTACAAATCCTTCCCAATATGGAAACGTTCCCTATCTTTAACCATCCTGGTGAATTGACAAATGGCAACCTATTGCAAGAAAAAATTAACTCTGTCATCTCTGTTCTTTCTTCTTCGTCTGAATTGGAAAGCTTTCATCATTTAACCCCTGAGGAAATCAACTCTCTTCTCTTTCCTTGGTTACATGAAGATATTCAAAAGCTTGCGTTGCCACTCCCTGAAATTATTGAAATTCATCTTAAAAAAGGCAATACTCTATCTATAAAATTTGAAGAAAAAATTAAAGAACTCGTTCCAGACATAGTGATTGAAAAAAATAATTTTTGGGAACAACGTCTGAATAGTTTAGCCGATAGCCTACAAACATGCTCTTTATTATCGCTTATGCTTGTATTTTTAATTGCTGGCTCGGTAATTGCTCTTTCTACCAAAACGGGATTAATTCAATGCAAACAAACTATAGAAATTCTGCATAATATGGGGGCAAGTGATCCATATATTTGCACAAGATTTGCCAAACGAAATGCTTTTCTCGCTCTGGTCGGAGGTTTAATCGGATCACTGTGTTCCTTACCATTTATTTTGTTTTTTATTTATATTTGTTTGCCTTTTAGCAGCAATCCAAACGGACAACAATTACTCGAACAAAGCTGGTTATATTTTTTTTCTATACTGCCATATTCCTTATTGGGTTTACTTACTTTTCTACCTATATGTAATTACGTTATAGGCTGGACGAGTACGACAATAATTGTATTTTATTGGTTGAGACAATTATCGTAACATGGAAAAAAAACGTAGTAACGCCCCAATTTTAATTTTTAAACTTTTATTAAGCCTCTCTTGCTTTTGGTTGATAGGGTTTGTTGTTTTTGTTACCGATGTGTTTATTTATACCCCTCCTTTGCATAAAGCAGGCGGAATCGTGGTTTTAACAGGTGGAACCGGAAGAGTGGACGCTGCCATAAATCTTTTAGGGGCAAATTATGGAGAATTCCTTTTAATTTCCGGTGTTCGATCAAAAACTACTTTAGCAAATTTAGAATCGTATTTGCCCCACAAAATATCCCCATTAATTCGAAATAAAATTACATTAGGATACAACGCCACTTCAACATTAGGAAATGCATTTGAAACAGCCTCATGGGCAAACGAACATCATCTTAATTCTTTAATTGTTGTCACATCAAATTACCATATGAGGAGAGCATTAATCGAGCTTAAAAGTCAATTAAACGCTATAACCCTTTATCCTTATGTTATAAGAAACGATAAATCTAATAATTTTTTTAAGTTTATTTTTATACGTACATTATTCATCGAATATAACAAATTTCTTATGGCCTACGTCGGCCTAATACATACCGTCCATTAACAACCTTATTGTATTGATAACGTATATAAAGAAGTAACGCCATGGTGATTATACGCTCTACTGCATTTGCAATCTATTTCTTCTTATTAACGCTGATTATGGGTGTGCTTGCTTTCCCTTTACGTTTTTTTGCAAAACAACACGCCTTAGCCTATGCAAAATATTGGGCGCATCTCACGTTACTTGGCCTTGAAAAAATCTGCCATATTTCTTTGCAACTTCATGGACAAGAACATCTACTTAATGATCGGCCGTTTATTATCGCCTCTCAGCATCAATCAGCCTACGATACCTTAGTGTGGATGAATCTACTTAAACGGCCTGCTTACGTTATGAAGCAAGAATTGACCCGAATACCGTTGGTCGGTCCCATGTTGTTGTTATCGGGAATGATCCCCCTGGATAGAAAAGGGGGAATAAAAGCATTAAAACATTTAACCCAGCAATGCCGAAACGCTATAAACGATTCCAGACAAATTATCATTTTTCCTGAGGGGACACGAACAAAAATAGGCCAAAAAGTAAAATTGCATTCTGGAGCCGTCGCGGTTGCAAGCCAATTAAAACTACCTATTACCCCTGTTAGTACCAATTCAGGAATATACTGGCCCAAACGTTCTTTTTTAAAATACCCTGGAACCATTCATATAATAGTTCATAAACCAAGTTTTACTGTCGAAAATCGTAAGCACGTTATGCAATATATTGAAGATTGCTGGTCTAAATTTTAAACCCTTGCTCATAAACCTATAACGTTCGGATCTATTTATCTCATTTATGTATCGTCTAGGAGAAAACATTGACTCAAAAATTGTTTTTTTTCATGGCAATGCTTCTCTTCATTTGCCTGCTAAGCCTTTATATTTTACTATGGACCTTTTCGAATTACCAAATAAATAAATGGATTTACCATCAACACCAACACACCCAAAATCAATCCTTTTCTTTCCACTATTCCGCCATTGAAAATTTGTCCTGGTTTCCGCTGATTAAGAAAAAAATTATTGATCCCAAACTCATATTTTTTGATCAAAGCAATTCTTCTCCTATACATTGGAAAAGTTCGAAAGCAATTCTTTCTTCCTCTTTTCTTCACCCATTAACATTTACTATGACCATTAAAAGCAACCAATCTGTTTGCCTAATTACCAAGGAAAGTCAGTGTTTTCAATTTTTTAGCCCTACATTTAAAATCACGTTCTTTTATGCTATATTCAAGCATGATGTAAGGATAAAAATAACCAGCCCTGCTATAGATTTTTCAGTTCCTTCACCCCTTTATTCCTCTTTTATGCCATTCAGTTTAAAAGATTTGCGCAGCGAGCTTTTTTTGGAGAAGCATAAAAATTCAAAAAGCAGTTTTTTTTCAGCTAAGGGTTCGATAGCTTCCATATTCATCCAATCTCCTTATGAGTCATTAAACCAAATTGATACTCTTCATTTTGCTTTTTATATCAAAAATGAAAACACACCGTATGATTCAATCGAAAATGTACCCGCTCCCTACAAAACTGTTAAAATTTTGCTACAGGATTTTTCATTTCAACTTGCAACCCTCGCCTTCAAAATGAATGGGACATTATATTTTAATGATGGAAAATTTAATTCTGCTACAGGTGATCTTCCCCTGTATATTTCTGGAGTGGATCAATTTGTAAAACAAAATATAGCGGTAATAAAATGCTGTACAAAACTCAAAGAAAATCTTTTACGCTTACCCATTCCCTCTCATTTAACGTTACCTTTTTCCTTTAAAGAAGGGGAACCCTATTTGGGAATTGTTCCTCTAATTTTTTTTTTCAAAATAGAGCGATATTAGAATTTCTTTCTCATTATCAAAAATGATCTTTTGCTTTTCGTAAGGCTGTAAAAAGTTCAAGAGTTTTTGCCATTAAAAAAGGATTCGTTTGTTTCTCAACACTCAATGAAATGGGTAACGTGGGGCGATTATTTTGCCTTTCATAGATAACTTCGGCCATTCTTTCTTTTAAAAGATCATTTCTTGTAGGCAAGGTTTCTGCAAATCTACCGTTATCTAATGTGTATTCGTGTGCGCAATAAATGTTTGTATCATCGGGATAGCTGGCTAATTTCTGTAAACTATTAAACATTTGAAGGTAGGTACCTTCAAACAAACGACCGCACCCTAAACTGAATACTGTATCCCCTGTAAACAACATACGAAATTTAGGGAGATAATAACAAATTGATCCTAAAGTATGACCTGGTGTACAAATTACTTCTGCCTGACCCAAACCCAAACCATCAAAATCTAATAAATCTTTATCACCAACTTTAACGTCTAACACACCTATTTTGTCGGCTTCTTTTAAGGGACCAATCACTTGACAACCAAATGTATTTTTTAACGTGCGAACGCCACCAATATGATCGTTATGAAAATGAGTAATTAAAATGACTTGCAAAAGCAGTTTTTTTTCATTTAACGTTTTCATGATAGGATTTGCATCCCCAGGATCAATTACAATAGCTTTATTTGTTTTCCCCACCACTAGCCAAGCATAATTTGTCTCATAAAATGGAATAGGTTCAATAATAATAGACATGGTTTTTCCTCATTTTTTTGATATTCTAAAAATTATAACACGAGATGACTAGGAACGAGTCGACATGACTTTCGATCTGCAATTCTTTTTGAAGGACGTACGGTACCCTAAACGTGGTATCGCCACTTACCTTCAATATAGGTTAAGCCAAATTTGGCCAGATCTCTACGGTTTGTCCCTTTTAACGCTTGGACATGGAAATTACTTAGTCCCACAAACAATGTGGTACCCAGCCAATTATGTACACGGTCAGTTTTTATACGACCCTTTGTCTTCGGAAAGTCCTTATTTTGTAAAAAAAACCTGTTATCTGTCACCAAACAACTTTCCTTTTCAAGAATGCAGCATGGATCGAATTGTTTATTTACACGATACAAAAATCAATAAATATCAATTTCAAGCCCTCTTGCGATCCTGTTGGAAAACACTTTGCGATCATGGTAAGATGATGTTTCTCATACCTAATCGATTAGGTTGGTGGTCTTTAATTGATAATCTAGCACTACGATTTAGAAATACATTTCTTATGCAAAAAATAAATAGATTACTTACCCAACATTTATTTCGTATAAGTTATTATGAACGTGTATTATATTTCCCACCACAACTTATGAATCGCTTATCGCTATGCATAAACCGATCCTTAGATTTTATAGGTCTTTTTTTCGTACCATTTTTGGGTGGCTATCATTTAATCGAAATAGAAAAAAATCTTTTCGCCCCTATAACTATGGCTCCTTTGAAAAAAAATTATATATTACAAAGTGAATTATCAAAATCGATTTCCACTCACAGAAATCCTTTAATACCCCCTAAGCTTATATAAGGTTATTTTTAATGTCCCTTTTAAAAACAATTCGATCTAGCATAAACAAACCTCATGCCGCCAGTTATCCATTTTTACTTTTGGGTGGTATTTTAGCACTTATAGGCTATGGCTTGCCCTGGCGCTTTACCCGCTCTATCGGCAAATTAGGAATATTCTTCTTTGGGGCTTGTTGGTATTTTTTTAGAAATCCTAAAAGAGTTATTCCAGCGAAAGCTAATCTTATTGTTTCTCCTGCTGACGGAACCGTTTGTGCTATAGAATATGTACCCCCCCCCACTAATTTGGGTATGCCCGATGTACCCGTTTACCGTATTTCTATATTTCTTTCCGTCTTTAACGTTCATTTACAGCGCATCCCTGCTCAAGGAACCGTTACGGCACGATCTTACATAAAGGGCAAATTTTTCAATGCTTCGTTGGATAAAGCTTCAGAGCAGAATGAACGTAATGCTTTATGCATTACCTTACCCAATCAAAAACAACTTGTGGTTGTACAAATTGCGGGCATAATTGCAAGACGCATAGTTTGCTATGCGGATATTAATCAGAGCTATAATACAGGTGATCTTTACGGCTTAGTGCGTTTTGGCTCACGAGTTGATTTATATTTACCCGAAGGAAGCGAACCTGATGTCCAAATAGGACAAACGATGATAGGTGGGGAAACCATTGTCTCTCAATACTAGACGAAAGCAGCTTTCATTCCAGCGCGCTATGCACAAGAAAAACTTGCGCCAAAAAATTAGACCTAGAGTTAAAGGCATTTCTTTTAATCGAATTGTTCCTAATCTTTTAACATTACTAGGATTATGCGCAGGTTTCATCGGAATACGGAGTGCCATTCATGAACAATTTGATAAAGCGGTTATTGCCATAGTGATAGCGGCTTGCTTTGATGGTCTTGATGGTCGTATTGCAAGATTATTAAGAGGCACCAGTCGCTTTGGTGCAGAATTGGATAGTTTAGCTGATTTTTTATCGTTCGGTGTTGCGCCAAGTTTTATTTTATATCTGTGGGCTTTAAAAGAAAGTGGGGGGAATTATAATTTTGTCCCTTGTGCTTTGTTTGCGGTATGCATGGCTTTACGCCTAGCACGATTTAACGCGGCTATAGATAAAACAGACAAACCAAAATACGCAAGCAGTTTTTTTACTGGCGTCCCTGCCCCTGCTGGAGCAGGTATAGTCTTGTTTCCTATTTTTTTGGGCCTTGAAGGAAGCAGCTTAAAATGGAATTTTATGGTAGAGGTGGCTCACTCTCCATTGTTAACGATAACTATTCTTGTATTGACCGCGTTCTTACTTATTTCAACCGTGCCGATATGGTCTTTTAAAAATTTTAAAGTACCTACCCGTTATGTTCTTCCTGTGTTTCTTGGAACTGCAATTTATGCAACGGTATTAGTTTCTGATCCATGGGGAACGCTTGCCTTTAGTGGTATCTTATATCTTTGCACCATTCCTTTAAGCTATCGTAGCTTTCATCAACTTAAAGCAGATACTGAAAAACTTCAGCAACACGCTAACGAAGACCAGAAGGATTCGACCCATTTTGAAGCAACTTAATTATACTCTCGACAATATCTTTGGGTGCTGGCGGACATCCTTCAATATTTAAAATACAATCATGCGTGTTAATTGCTTTATTTAAAATGGTATAGTTTTTTTCAAAAATGCCTTTATTGCTTGCACAAGCGCCTAGCATAATAATTGCTTTAGGTTCTCGCATAGTAGCCCAACTTTGCTCTAAAGAAGGTAACATGGATCGATTTAAAACACCTGTCACTAACAATGCATTAGCACTTTCTAAATGATGAACAAGTGAAAACCCATATGAACTTAAATTAAAAGCAGCTCCTTTTAAAGCCAACAATTCCAGAATACATCCCCCGCAATCTCCACAAGCTAATGGAAAAATATTCAGGGGTATATTCTTAGCCCCTGTTAGAGGGTCTAAAACCTGAACATAACCAAAAATAGAATGCAATAAAGCTTTTGTAAGTGACATATTTTTTTTAAAAATCAACACCGGTGACTAAGATACCAAAAGACGATTGAATTAAATCCCAGTCGTGCCATAAGGTATTTTTCATAATCTGTTGCAATGCAAAGGCTTGATTGGTAGCAGGATCTCTAATAAATATATCGTCGATTTTACCTTTTTCAACGCTCACATAATACCATAAATCGCCATTAATGCCTTCACAAACACCTACTCCTTCGCCACTGTTTTTCTCAGTAAAACTCTCTTTACAATTCTTGAAGGTATCGTCGCCATATAATCCGTATAATAACGTATCTATTATACGCAAAGAATTATCAATTTCATGAAAATAAAGCCGTACTCTTGTTAAAACATCTCCACCCGTACCATTACAAGGAGGTAACCATTCCAATTGATATTCGTCTGCATAGCGTCTTATATCCAGATCTCTCCCAGAAGCTCTGCCAATTACCCCGCCAACGTTAAATTGCAACGCTTGCTCGTAAGTTAAAATACCTATTTTTTCAAGACGTTTTACCAAATCTGGAAACTCTTGAAACAACGCTTTGGCTTCATCGTAAAGCTGTTTTATTTTATAAGGTAATCGTTTTAAATCTTGTCTGTGTTTTGGTTTTACCGATTTTACACAACCGAAATCAATGCATTCCATTAACCAACGGTGTCCGAAACAATCGTGGCACCAACGCATTAATAACTCACGCGCAATTTCTAAACGAGAGCTAAGCAATTTCACTTGCAAACCTTCAAATAGTTGAGACAGGTAAAGCAAATACGCGCTCATTCTTGAAAGCTCAAGTAAAATGATACGCCCCTGCAACACTGGTCTAGATGGCACCCTACCCGCCATATCTTCAATAGCATGAGAAAAAGCAATTTGATGGGCAACATTATCTAGGGCATTAATACGATTAATACTTGGCATACACTCAGAGATATTTTTTCCTCTAAGCGAAGAAAGTATACCTCTATGGGTGTAGCCATATAAACTTTCAGCTTGAATAATTTTATCGTTTGTAAGCGATAGGTGCCACACGGGTGTTAACGCCCTATCGCAATCGTTGGATGTAATCTTAAGATCAATTTGACCCTTCATTTTTGAAGAATCAGAAAGTTCTTCAAAATTGTCATTTGTATTTTTAGCGTGAGAAAGAATAGGCTTATCTAGCCAAGGCCAAGTATATTCCCAGTAACCACGATCAATCCACGGACGCAAATCGACTGCATTCATCCCTTCTTTGCCCAAAAAATCCACAAGCATTCGCTCATAAGGAATGGCTGCAGGAAGAAACGGAGAGATTGCCTGATATCGATTTAATGATAAAGCCACCTTGATCCCTATAGGTCGATAGCCATTTTCCAAAAATAAAATCTGCACGTCATTTGCGTGACACCACAACATTAAAAACGATAGTTTTTTTGAAGGCAAAGACCTTACAAGCTCAAACCATTCTTTTTCCTCAATACGAAAAAAGAATTTGCCTTCTTGGGGTAATTTTCGAATGGCTTCAATTATCTTACAATCAGAATGTACTGTAGTCGAATCCCTTGACCGCATCAGCCTAACCCTTGAATAGGAAGAGAAAATTTAAATAAATTCCAAATCCAATCAGAGAAACATAACGGTAAAATAATTATCTGAATCACAAGACAATACCAAACAAACCTCACTTCTTTACTTTTTAAATCTAAGGATAAAAAGGAAGAGCGAAGTTTATAAAAAAACACATTTCCTCTTATTATTAACATTAAAAAGAGAATACAGGCAGGGAAAAAGGTTTGATTGCTCCAATTAAATATTAATAAAAAACAAGGCCAAAATATGCCTATGGGGGGGAAACCGGATAAAGCAAGATACAACCAGCCAACTAAGTCGTTCTGATTATCATCCGAACTCCGATCTATCATCACACATAGAGGCGCATAGATAACCAAACTCATTAAGAATAAACAGGCTAGGTAAACGTTACTATGCATTGGAAGCATGATAGAAAGCACAACACATCCCACAAGCATACTAACTGATTTTATAGGTGTAATTCGATGACTTACATATTCACCCACTATGCTGTAAGCAATAGTTACCAAACACAACAAAACGATAAAATCAGAATAACGCGCAAAAGGATATAGATTTAATAAACGTATATAAAGCATAAGTACAGGGATAGGGATGATAAACGTATATAGTGCTGCAAGAAAAGTAGGCGATTTTTCAATGAGCTCCTCATAGATTAAGGGTAACGGGAACATACCTATCGCAAAGGTAATTCCTAATATGCTGATACGACCACTTTCACTTATTGTAGAAAGCGCCACCTTCTGCGTAAAATGTTGATAGAAAACCAGATTAAATAAGATTACAATTAAAATACAAATAATAATTCGAAATATGTTCCACGTTGAATTAAAACAATCTCTATCAGAACAATACAAAGATCCTATCATTAAAAACAACATTAATAGAACGATAAAAACACTAATTAGAAAAGGGGTTTTCGCAGAAACGCATAAGACTGAAAGGGTAAGCAACGAATAAATTAACAAAAAATTTTTTGATAATTGGGCAAGGCTCTCCTTTAAATAAAATTTAGGAAAAAATATTTTTTGCATCCAAGATGCCAAAAGGGTTCCTAAACTTATAAGCACTTTGAAAAACCGCGTTAATCCGTCATCGTTCCACAGATCAAAATGCAGAGTCGGAAACCCGCAAATTATAGAAAGGAGTGCAGCAAAAAACATTACGCAACATATCATAAGGTGACAATTCATTTTTGAATTGTAATGCTTGCACGAGGAAACCCCTATGCCCCCTACCAATGGACATAACATGTATCCCCAATACAATGCTTTTAAAAAATCATCCATGCTTGTTGCGCATAAAACGTTCCGTTTTAATGGACAAAATTAATGTTGCACATAAAAAAGGAATATACAAAAATAAGGTGACGGCAATATTTGTTGTGTTTCCCCATAATGAACTTATGAGGCAAAGTGCGTTTAAGGAAAAAAAAATACCTAATAGTTGAGCTATATACGAACGACTAAGCATATTGTATACAAATCCAATCCATATAATGGACGAGGAAACCGCATACTCAAAACTTGATAGCGAAGATGAAAAAAATTGTGCGGTCAGCATGATGCTAATAACGGTAAAAATTAAAACACCGACGAACTCTTTAAAAGAACGTTCGATTCTATAACCTCTGAGAAGAAGACCAAAACAACTTCCAAACAAAGCAAGCGAACATAACAAAATTACCGTAATTTCATTACTTAAAACATCGGTCTTTCCAAAAATTATGCATAACATTGTTAGTACAGTATGGGATACTGCGTGAAGGGTCGTATTTAGAAATCCGCTAATGGTAATAAGCAATAAAAGACCTAAAAAAAAAGATAACATCATTTTATGTTCATTTTAACCCAGTAAAATAAGTTATAATGGAAACAATGCTAACAATAAATGCCAGTCTTGCTTTATACGCATTCGCAGTTAACAAATATATGCTTCGAAAGATAGCTAGTATCACACATGTAAAAACAATTTTTGCTATCCAAGCTAAAACCGCAAACGGGAGAGCACATAAAGTTGTTACTATATTTATATGACTCGTATCGAAATAAATCAGACTATTAGGCCATATAAACAAGGAAATCAACGATAGCATAACTAAAAACTGTATATCGTAAGCATATAAATATAACAGTTTGTCGCTCGTTTTCAGAATTTTTATAGTATTTACTCGATCTTTAAAATCCAATACGTTCCATGTCATCAGTAACACTACGAATGCACTGGTTAACAATGGACAATAAGCCATCATAGGAAATGGATTGGATGAGTGAAAAAAAACAACAATTTTTCCAAGAGATACTTCATTCGTTGTTAATTTTAAAATAATGCCAACTACGAATAACGTAGGTAAAAACAAAATATTGTCGAATAAAAAAAACTGTAATGTTCGAATATCGATAAATGCAGGCTTCCCATATCCAGAAAGCAACATAAAAAAAGGCAATGTTAGTAACAAATAAATAATAAGAAAAAAATTATCAATTCCAAATCCAGAACATAAACCTGAGGCAAACGCCGGGGTGATAGCCGCTAAAAGGAATGCAATACTCAACGCCAAAACAGGTAAGAAGGATAGCGACGACGTTGAGACAATCTTTGATTGTGGTGGATGTGAATTCGAAGTGTTAAAATAAGTTAACCGCCGAAAATGTATAGGCGTAGTGGGTTTGCCTTGTAATCGATCCTCTAACCATTGTTCTAGCCCCATAACCCATGGGGCTAAGTATACCACACAACCCCAATTTAATAAAAAAATCAAACCAAAGAAACTTATATAAAGAACGATCAACGGCAAACCCACCCAATAAAAACTAATCCTGTCCCTGTCATGAATAAAAAAATTGGATATTTATACTGATGGGTTGTTTCTAACACACATTTCAGACTTTCCTGGGTTACCGTGTATAATTTCACTTTAAAATAATAAAATTTTTCTTCCACAGCACTGGAAAAACCAAAAAAATTTAGACGGTTTTGTAGAATATTACCCCATTTCTCAAACGCTAAATTATTTATAAACTGCTCATCTTCGGCCTGTGCAATATGTTCTTCATTCGAAAATAAAAAACTTACTTTTTTTAACTTTCCAGCAAACATTATTTTTTGCAGCAACCCCATAGAGATTAAACCGATAACGATAATAAAAAATGGGCCAAAATTAACTGTGTTCTGCAATGAATGTAAATTTTTTGCTTTAGAAATGAACGAACTCCTTAAGAGGGAGGGGAACGGAAACGTTTGAAATAAAAAACAACTTAAAAATAAAATTATACCTGCAAAACCTATAAGCCTTTCATGTGTATAATGTTGTAGTATTCCCCTTTGATTTAATTTTTTAATTATGAACCTCTGCGTTATCAAAAACCTAGCCCAACCGATAAATGATAAAGCCACTGCAACCGAAACTAAACTCATAGTAGTAATAAAAAATAAAACATGAATAAATTGCATTAAATGAGAAGATGAAACATCGAGTTGAGAATTAATGTCAAACAAAACATATCCCATAAAAGCTGGGCAACTACAAAGTATAAAATATACGCCAAAAAACGTGAAAAATTTATAATATTTTATAGGGTAAGTTGATTTAATATTTTCAAACTGTATGCACGATAAAAGCGTAAACCCCAGATACATGACAAAACAAATCATACTAAATTGTTTAGAAACTGTCAGAGTATTTTGATCAGCATCCCCCCTATTCGTTAGGTTTAATAAAAAAATAATTTGAACCAACAAACCGTTACTCAGCGAAACTAAGTGCCCCAGTATGTGAGAAGATTTTTGTGCATTCAAACATTGCCAACCTGTCCAGATACTCATGAAAAGGACAATAAGTTGCAATAAGTATACAAGTAACCATGTACAGTTGAATACGTATAAATCCAGCCAGATGCGCGCCAAAAGATAGATAGCCAAAACCGATGTTAACAAAATAACTAACGTTAATGAAAAACTCGTTTTTTCATTTTGTGCAGGAACAGCTTCCCATTTATTAAAGGAGAATAATCCCATAAAAGGAAAGACGATTATAGTGTATAATATTGAAAGATAATTGATAGTATGATTCAGTCGAACTTTTGCGAAATCCAACCGTGCAAAGTCAATGGATTCTTGGTTATAGTTGGATAAAATTAAAATAATTAATACTAAAGATGCTATGATCGCTGGGTAAAAGGATTTTATTTGCGCATAAAAAGATAAAATCAAAACAAAAACAATTAACAGTAACAACAACCCATATAGGTTTGAAGTCAATAATATTAAGATAGCATTGACAATTAAAAATTTAGGACAATGTGACAGTAAAATTTCTTTTTGAAAAAAAGATATCAAACTAACACTAAGCAAAAGAATAAGCAAAAAGAAAGCACTAAACGAATCAAAACCAAAAACAGCACCGAAATGATTTCCAAAAACCGTCAAATTAAGTGATACAACAGGAAAATTACCAACCAACATGCTTATGCATAAGCTTATGCCTGTCAGTAAGAAAAAACCGTATATATTACTTATAAACCAACGAACCCCGTGTATTTGTGCCATAAAACCTATTACCATAGAAACACTTAAAATAACAAAATGCTGATAGCGAGGCTGACCCTATCTCCTTTTGTAAATTTACAAAAACAATATCAATTTATTCCATGATTAATGATCGTTAAGGTTTAACCAAGGTTTGGCTAGAATTTTAAATTCATTATTCTTTTACCCACCCTTTATCCCCTTGTTTCCAATACGAAAGCGCATGATTTTGTGCTTTTAGTATTGACCAACGTTCTCTAGCCAACTGAATCGACTGAGCATCCATACCGTCAAACAAATCAAAAATACGTTGGTGAGGGCCAATATTTTGTAAGCATTGCCCCCCTACAAGAAATACGTAATTTGCCTCATTTACATTTTCTTCATAAATACTTAGCCATATAGGTTGCCATAAGGGCATGTCATCAAGTCTGTTCGATGTATGGCATCCATGAGGCAACCATAATAAAGAAGCGTTATCCCACAGGGCCTCAGAAAGGGTTATAACGTGCTGATCGTCTTTACATAAAACCAAAGCATGCTGCTTGATCTTCATGGTTTTTGAAAGCAACGCAGGAAGCGCTTGATCAAGACGCGTTCGAGTAAGATGATAAAATCCTATTGAGGCCATGGTTTTAATGTCTAATTTTCGTAATACGTCTCAATAAATTCATTAAGCACGTAGACTCCAAATGCTGTGGCACCTTTTGGTCCATTCGCATTGTCTTTGTCTGTGTATGCAGTGCCCGCAATATCAATATGTGCCCATGGTGTTGTACTAACAAAACGTTGCAAAAACTGAGCTGCCGTTATAGAGCCGCCATCCCGACCCCCAATATTTTTCATATCAGCAAAATCACCATCCAAGGCTTTGTCGTATTCTTCCCCCAAAGGCATTCGCCACATTTTTTCACCAACCTTACAACCAATAGTATAAAGGCGTTCCGCTAGTTCGTCGTTATTAGAAAATAATCCTGCGTAAACATGGCCCAAAGCAACCACAATAGCCCCAGTCAACGTTGCCAAATTAATCATAAAACGCGGTTTAAAACGATCTTGGGTATACCAAAGAATATCTGCTAAAACCAATCGACCTTCAGCATCTGTATTTAATACCTCTATTGTCTGACCCGAAGCACTTTTAACAATATCGCCAGGACGTTGTGCGTCTCCCGACAGCATATTTTCTACTAATCCCACTACACCAATGACATTCGTTTTGGCTTTTCTTTTGGCTAATGTTACCATTAACCCTACTACGGTAGCGGCACCAGCCATATCCATTTTCATATCTTCCATCCCATTAGAAGGTTTGATGGAAATACCCCCAGAATCAAATGTAACGCCTTTACCGACAAATGCTAGCGGAGGTTGAGGATCGTGCGGAGCCCCTTTCCAACTCATAATGACAGTTTTTGGCTCTTGATTGCTTCCCTGAGCAACGCCTAATAAGGCTCCAAATCCAAAATGTTCCATTTGACTTTTATTAAGAATTTCAACCTCTATTCCTAGGGATTCTAACTCTTTTATACGCTCAGCGAATAGTGGAGGGGTAAGGTGATTAGCGGGTTCGTTAACTAAATCTCTGGTCTGATAGACCCCGTAAGCCAATGGATTGAGTTTTTGCCATTGTTGTTCTGCTCCTTCATAATCGGAAGCATAGACGTAAATTTCAGTAAGTTTTTGAGAATTTGATGGATTTTTTTTCGTTTTATACCCATCGAACGCATAATTTTTTAAAACAATTCCTAAAACAATATGCGCAGCAAGTTCTGTAAAATCCCAATCCGCCATTAATTTTAACGCGTGGACTTTCCCTTGCAATTTTTCCAAAGCAATACCCCCCACTCGACGCGCTTGAGGTATGGAAAATTGTACTTGAGGTCCAAGCCCAACCACCGCAACCTGCGAATAACACGTATTGGGGGCAATCAACGCACAAACCTCGCCTAATTTTCCAGTAAAATTATTTGCTTTTAAAGCTCTGTCTAACGCACCATCTAAAATTTTATTAATAAAACGAAAAGAATCCCCACCCTCTTTTCCTTCAAATACGAATAGTACAATGTCCCCTTTGTCTGGTTTTTTCAAACTATCAAAATGCACGTGTGGAATCATCCAATTTTCCCCTGAATAAAATACTATATAGCCAAATTTAAACACAATGATTAACGTTAAGCTAACCTTTTATCTATAGTTTATATTTAAAACTCTTTTTTTTGAAAATTTAAATTTAGTTTGTTACAACTGTTAAGACTTAAAATAAAAGAGGTTTTACTTTAAGAATAAAAGCCACTACTCTTTTAAAAGAATTATTTCTTTCTTTTGGATTTCATTCATGCACTTAAAAAGTCAAGAACTTATTGAAATTACTACCAATCTTGCCATTAAAGCGTCAAAAATTATTAATGAGATCCGAAAAAATAACTTTCAAATTGAATTAAAAGAAGATTTAAGCCCAGTTACAGAAGCTGATCATGCTTCGGAAAAAATAATTTTAACAGGTTTAAGAAAATATTATCCTGATATACCTATCGTGTCTGAAGAAGAATTTGCTTCAGGATTTACTCCTACATTCAAAGATAAATTTTGGCTAGTCGATCCATTGGATGGTACAAAAGAATTTATAAAGGGCTCCAATCATTTCACCGTTAATATCGGTTTAATTCAATATGGGAAACCTGTATTAGGCGTTGTTGCTTTACCCGCTTATAATATTGTTTATTGCGGTATCCAAGGTGAAAACGCATGGAAGATAGATGAAAATGGCAATAAGATACCCATACATGTATCGCCAGTCCCCCCAGCCCAAGGTCTGAGAATTATGGTTTCACATTCTTTTAAACATCAACATACGTTACAAGAAATCCTTACACCTTTGTCACTTTCGTCTATTGAACATATGGGATCAGCGGCAAAAATCATGCGCATTGCAGAAGGCAAAGCCGATTTGCACATACGGCTGAATTCAATTATGGAATGGGATACGGCTGCACCCCAAGCCGTTTTAGAAGCAGCGGGGGGAACCCTATGTACTTTTGACCGCAATCCTTTAACGTATGGTAAAAAAAATTGGAGAAATCAACAATTTGTATGTTTAGGTTCACCTATCCTCTTAGATCTACCTTTATTTAAGATTTCCAATCTATGACCTATATTTTATCTTCAAGCGAAGCAGACATTCGATTTGCAGCATCGCTTATTAATCAAGGGGGCATCGTTGCCTTCGGCACCGAAACTGTCTATGGATTGGGGGCAGATGCTACCAATACCGAGGCTGTTAACAAAATTTATAAAGCCAAAGGAAGACCAAGTACGAATCCTTTAATTATCCATTTTGACAGCATAGATCATGTATTTAACTATGTAGAAAAGACACCTTTAGCGTATAAGCTGGCGACCAAATTTTGGCCAGGACCTTTAACGTTGGTTTTAAATAAACGGAACAATTCTTCAATCAGTCCAGTTGCTTCTTCCAATTTAAATACACTCGCCGTAAGAATCCCAAATACACAAGTTGCTTTGAAGTTTATACATTTGTGTGAACAGCCGCTCGCTGCTCCTTCAGCAAACGTGTCTGGAAAAGTAAGCCCAACAACAGCTCAACATGTTCTTAACGCTTTGAATGATAAGATAGATGCCATTATAGATAATGGTCCTTGCCAAGTTGGTGTTGAAAGCACTATTCTTGATTTATCGTCTGAAATTCCTACACTTTTACGACCCGGGGGGGTGTCCTTTGAAGCATTACGCTCACTATGTGGTGTAATAAACTTAAAAAAAAACCAGAATGAAAAAATCATTGCACCCGGACAGTTAAGTTCACATTACGCTACAACGCTTTCCATACGATTGAATGCCAATTGCGTTGCCCCAAACGAGGCTTTACTTGCATTTGGCGTGCCACTTCAACATAATGGACTATGCAAAAATTTAAGCCTAAATATGAATTTAGAAGAGGCAGCAAAAAATTTATTTGATAGTCTACACTATTTGGACCGTGAAGGGCTTCGATTAGGTTTAAAAGGTATAGCCGTTATGCCCATACCCAAAATCGGTGTCGGATTGGCAATTTGCGATAGACTTCAACGTGCTTCGGCACCTAAATAGACAAACAAAGATGAACGAAAAACTCGATCCAAAAGAGCTTAAGATTTTATCTGATATTCTTGCCCTTGTTCTTGAAGAACAGTCTGGACAATCCGCAAGCGCACTCGAAACCTTAAAAAAAAGAGCAAAAAAAAATGCGATTACGGGTGGGGCTTTAAAAAATCTATTTTCTTCGATAGTCAATTCTCCACCTACAAAACAACCCAGACAATCGAAAACCCAGAAAACAAATGATCTTGCCGAACTTATTAAAGCTCGTTCACAAATAAATGATCTTACGCAAAGTATTAATCGTTTAGATGCCACAGTACGTGGTTTAAGGAGAAGCAATGAATCGTTAAGATCTGAACTAACTTTAACGCAACGCTCTAGGGCAGAACTCCAATCCGCTTTATATTGTGCAGAATCAAAATCCCCTTATAGAACTATTTTAATTACAGTTTCATTTATATGCGGCCTTTTCGTTGGCATCGCAGGAACTATGGTTGTGCATACCCTGAATCCATCGCCCAACCTTCCTAATAACACAATTTATTTACGATAATGAAATTACCCGTTGTTATATCAATTGAAAAATTCTTTAGATTAAATTTATTTTAATTAAAAACAAACGTAGAACTTTGGAATATAGACTCCAAAAAACACTAGAAATAAATATTAATTTTATTGGGGCTTGTCACCACTAGGTGCATTTGTAATTTAAGAAAAATACATGATAAATTTAACATCGTGATGCTGCTTGTTTTCCTTTAAAGCAGCATCACGACGTGGGATTAGAAGTAATATTAAGAATAATGTTTCTAATTAATCTTTTAATTGTAAAATAGGGATTCCAATAATGGCAATTTTTTTCATTTTTTTACATTTAAAAAAATATTTCAATACACCTAATGCATAAAGATAAGCGATTGATAGTTGATACATACCGCAAGCCAAGTCGCTTTTAAACCAAACAAGGGGGTATATAATTTAAAATATAATCATTTAATTTGGTTAGAGTAGAAAGGTAAGATTTAAGAAATTAATGAAATCAGCACTGCATTTAATGTTTATAATTTTTTTAATCTAGGAATAATGACCTCAGACCCTTTACCATTAAATCAAAATAATCAAATTTGTATTTAACCTATATTCAAAAAACATTTATACAGTTTATACTAGCACCTAGTTATAAAATTAGGTTATTTGAAAACTATTAAACCTTCGTCTTATAACCGTATAAACTCTATGGTTAATAAATTAACGCAATTTGTCATGCAGGAAAATTTGAATGCGCTTACCTGATTCCCTGCGTTTACCTATGTTCGACCGCTATATTCTCCGCCAATTACTCATTGCTTTATTGGCCACCACAGGAGGATTGGCAGCACTTATATGGCTAACACAATCCCTTCGTTTTGTATCGCTTGTTGTTGACCGAGGCTTGTCCCTCAAAGTTTTTTTGCAATTAACAGGGTTACTTATACCTTCCTTTGTTGCTGTAATTTTGCCTATTACTGCCTTTGTCGTGACGCAATTTATTTATCAAAGACTTGCCGGCGATAGAGAAATTATTGTCATGCGAGCGGCAGGTGTATCAACGTTTTATTTAGCCAGACCCGGTATAATTTGTGCATTTCTTGCTACGCTAGCGTGTTTATTGTTAAATTTATGGATTGTGCCGCATTCTTACCATTCTTTTCGTAGATTTGAATATAAAATACGCAACAAGATGGCTGCGTTTATGTTACAAGAAGGTGTCTTTACCAATGTATCGGATAATTTAACCGTATATATACGTTCAAAAGATCATAACGGAGATTTAAAAGGTATTTTAGTGGAAGACGATCGCCAACCCACTAATAAAGCCACCGTTTTAGCTGAACATGGGAATATAGTTATCATTAATGATAAACCTCAAGTGGTATTATTTAATGGATCAAGAGAAGTCATTGATAAAAAAACAGGTCGTTTAAATGTCTTGAATTTTCAAAGAAATACGATTGACCTCTCTTCAAATAAAACCGATAGCGGCCGATCCAGGGACGCAACCGAAATGTCCCTTTATGAATTGCTACACCCTAATTCAGAAGAAGTTTTTAACCGAGATTATGGAAAATTAGCGGTGGAAGCCCATAGACGATTAACCTCTCCGTTAACCGTTCTATCGTTTGCATTTATTGCTTTGGTGAGTATTTTAAAAGGAGGATTTGCACGATATGGCAATATATTAAGACCGCTTGGGGCTATTTTTACGGTAATTGGTTGTATGGCTCTGTCGTTAATTGTTCAAAATCTTGCCAGTCGTAATACGATTTTGATTCCTTTAATCTGGTTGATCGCTATAATGCCAGGGGTTATTTCTTCTTTTATTTTATTTGCATCCGAATATAAAAATACCTTTTTGTCCAAGACTGAATCACCGACCCAAGAACAGAAAATATAGACATGTTTATTGCGAAAACAATTTCATTTTATATCGCTAAGCAATTTACGTTAGCCTCTATATCTATGATTCTTGCGTTGACAGGTTTGGTCTCTTTGTTCGACTTTATTGATTTACTTCGTCGCGTTGCAACACGACCCCATGTGTCAACCAACATAGCCACCACCATAGCGCTTTACCACATACCAAACTTTTGTATGCAAATATTACCTTTTGGAATATTACTAGGAGGAATAATTTGTTTTTGGCGTTTAACGCGTTCATCAGAATTAATTGTTACTAGGGCTGCAGGGATATCTGCATGGCAATTTCTTATGGCACCGGTGGCCTGTGCATTTTTTATTGGTCTGTTCTCAACGACGATTATATCACCAATCTCATCTACTTTTTTTCGTCAAGCTGAAATTTTAGACCAGACGTATTTAAGATCAGGCGGGGGGAAATTAACCGATTTATCTGCGGGTTCCTTATGGGTTAGACAATCTGATGATGAACTCAAATCTAAGGGCGTAGCCATTTTACATGCACAAGAAGTCAAAGTTAATAAAAACGTTCTTACCATGAAAGGTATTACCGTCTTTAGATTAGACGATATGGATCATCTTTTACTTCGTATTGAATCGCCATCGGGTTACCTAGAACATAATCAATATTGGGTTTTGAACAACGCTCGTTTTATTAAACCCGACAAGCTTCCTAAATTTATGGGCGTCGTTCGACTGCCCACCAATTTATCTTTGGGAAACATACAAGAAAGTTTCTCGTCACCCGACACACTGTCCTTCTGGGTATTGCCCAGTTTTATTAAGTTACTTGATCGGTCGGGTTTCTCTTCTATAAGCCATCGACTTCATTTTCAATCTTTACTTGCACAACCCCTCTTAGCGAGTACTATGGCACTTGTTGCGGCTGGCTTTGCTACACGTTCAACACGCAGGGGCGGAGTTACCCAAATGATTGGCTCAGGCGTTGCGGCCGGTTTTACTTTGTTTACTATTTCGAAAGTTGCTGAACAATTTGGAGAGTCCGGAGCGTTACCCATATTCATGGCAGCGTGGGCACCAACAGCAGCGGGATTATGTTTAGCGATTTCACTTCTTATTCATTTAGAAGATGGCTAATCCTTATGAAAAAAAAAATTAATTTTTTTAGTCATTTTATAGAGACATTTTACGTTACACCACAGTGTAATTCCTTTCTTTTTTTAAATTTACTTCCTACGGCACTGGTGACCTTAGGACTGATCAGCACGTGTAATGCCTATGCTCAACAGCAAATGGCAATAGCAGCCAGTAATATCGGAAAAACAGGTGGCAAACCATTTTCTGGCAAAGATCCCATCACGTTTCAAGCCAACAAGGTCTCTTACGACTCTAAAAATGGAAGGGCTGTTTGGCAAGGAGACGTACATATCTGGCAAAACGATCATATATTGCGTGCCGATAAAGTTGTTTACGATCGAACGACCAATATAGCTTCTGCCAGTGGCAATGTAACCATGGTCGAACCCGATGGAGAAATGCTTTTTACACAACATGTTCAACTTGGCGAAAACATGCGTGAAGGCGTTATGGACCAAGTTTATGCCTTGTTAGCCGATAATGGCAAACTGGCAGCAAACGGCGCCAGGCGTACAGGAGGGAAAGTCTATGATTTCAGTAGGTCTGTATATACGGCTTGTCCTATCTGCATGAAAAACCCCGAAAAACCTCCTTTTTGGCAAATGCGCTCGTACAAAGCAATACGAGATCTTGAGAATAAACGTATTGATTTTTCCGATACCTTCATTGATTTTTACGGTGTTCCTCTTTTTTATATGCCCTTTTTCTCAATTGTTGATCCTTCAGAAAAAAGACAAAGTGGTTTTTTAATACCCAGCTTTAACTGGAGTAGTAAATATATAGGAACCTACACAACTATTCCTTATTATTGGGCAATTAATCAATGGTCGGATGCTACGTTTTCACCGCTGGTTGCCACCGACTCGGGACCTCAACTCAGCTCAATTTATAGAGCCCGTTTTAATCAAGGAATGCTACGAATTGAAGAAGGTATAGCCGATAACACCGTTGGTGACAGATCTTGGCATAATGACGCAGGGGATTTGATTAAAGGTACCGGGGATGGGACTCAAGGCTATTTATTTTTAAAAACTGAGTGGGCGTTAAACGATCACTGGCGATACGGTGCGGACATAAATTTAGCAACCTCAGCCGATTACATGCGGGACTATCGAATCAGTGGCTATGGTCAAGATACTTTATCGTCAGATTTATATTTAGAAGGTTTCGGAGAAGGGGCTTATTCAAAAGTAACCATGCAAGGGTTTCAAGGGTTAAACCGAGGCGTTATCAATGATTCTGATCTGCCGTTTGTTTTGCCACGCTATACGTATAGTTTCTTTGGGCAACCCGATGCATTAGGCGGACGTTTTTCCTTAGACACGACTAGCTTTGTCCTTTACCGCCCTACTGGCGTTTCTGATCAAAGAGGACAACTCGCATTAAACTGGGATCGACCCTTTGAAAACAATCTAGGCCAAAAATGGTTGTTAACGTTACACCTTGATTCAAATGTTTATCGAGCCTCACACCTTAATGAGCAACCCATGTTTTTAAATCATTATGGAACCAAGACGAGTGGACAAGCCCTCCCAACAATCGCCTTAAAAATGAATTGGCCTTTTCTAAGAGATTTTCATATTGATGATTCCCCCGGTACTCAAATCCTTGAACCCATTGTGCAGTTAATCGCGGCCCCTAATGCTAAAGGAGGACGATCTTGGTTAATGCCAAACGAAGACAGTTACAATTACGAGTTTACGGATTCTACCCTATTTGCCCTTAACCGTTTTCAAGGAACGGATCTTCTTGACGGAGGAGCAAGAGCAAACGTAGGTATACACGGAAATTGGGCATGGAATGGTCATCAAATTGACTTTTTAGTTGGACAAAGTTACCAAGAACATCTTCCTATTAACATGCCAAAATATTCTGGTTTAAATCATCATATGTCAGACGTGGTTTCAAGATTACGTCTTTCCCCTACACAATGGTTTAGTACTACAGGAAGAGCACGAATTGACCCTTATAGTGGAAGCGTTAATTTTGGCGAAGGCGTATTTAATGCTGGGTTTAGGCATTTCGGTTTTAATGGCGGGTATGTTTATCAACCGATTACCCCTTATTATTACTTCAACAATTCTATTAACAGCCAAGGACTTTCCAGTGAATATTTAACCAAAGTAAGCGAAATCTCTTATGGAGCATCCACCGATTGGGATCATTGGCATGCTTCTGTTTTTGGTAGGCGCAGCATTTCTAGAAAGGAAAATGTTGCATTAGGAGGCTCTTTAGGGTATCGAAATGAATGCTTCAGTCTTGATACCATCTATTTTAAACAATATACTATGATCAATGGTGAAGAAAACAGTGATACCCTGCTGTTTATGTTAACTTTTAAAACTCTTGGAACGTTTGGAATAAACGGATGATCCGTATACATGATAAGAAAAAAATATTCTTGTTATTACAATTCCCAAAATTATTTTGCATAGGCATGGGCGTAACAGGACTACTGTTTTTATTTACCCCTTATACCATAGGTACCACCCACCCCACCCGTCAACCCGCAAAATCCTCCACGATTAACTCCAAAGCCATGGGGAAAGAATTTTCTACGTTTGATGCCCAAGCCGATGAGACAAGTAAAATTGTGGCTGTTATTAATGGTCAATTGTTAACCGAAAGGGACATACATAACCGAGAGCAACTGTTTCAACTTACCGCTGGAATCAAATTATCACCGGACGTCATGCAAAGAATGCGCCCGCAACTAACGAACCAATTAATCACAGAAAAACTGCATACCCAAGAGATGCTCAAACGTAATATTAATATTGCACCTGAGCAAATTGCTCAAGCGATAAGCGATATTGAAAAACGCAACGGTATGGCTCCTAATTCACTTAGAAATAAACTATCTCAAGATGGGGTTTCATTAAACACCCTTATTGACCAGATACGTCTACAACTTGGATGGGGTAAAGTTCTACAGCAAGAGCTGGGTAGGCAGAATCAAATTACGGCTGATATGGTAGAACAACGGCAAAAAGCACTAAAAAAAGAAGTCGGTCAACAAGAATTTGAAGTGAGTGAAATTTTTGTACCGGTTATAAATGCTAGGCATCCTGAACAAGAGTTACAGTTTACTCAGACTATTATTGATCAATTAAGAAAGGGGGCTCCTTTTCCAATAATTGCCGCGCAATTTTCTCAGGCGCAAAGTGCATTGCAAGGGGGATCTTTAGGTTGGGTGCAAAAAGATAATCTTGACCCTCAAGTCTATGATATTATTAAAAAAATGCCTGTAGGAGCAATCTCTAACCCTATAAAAGTTGCAGGGGGTTATATCATCGCCGCACTGGGGGGGCGAAGAACCATTGGTAATGAAATGGGCACCATCGTGCGGATAAGGCAAATCTTTCTGCCTTTTTCTTCTAAACTTGATCCTCATAACCCAACGCCCCAGCAAGTTGGCACTCTTAATCAGGCAAACAAATTAAGAGCTACCTTAAAAACATGCCAAGAAGCCGAACAAGCGAATCAAAAAGCGGGAAATGTTAGAGATTCTGATCCAGGTGAATTACAATTGGAACATTTGAACCCAGAAATGGCTAATATTTTACAAGATTTGCAACCTCAACAGGTTAGTAAACCTCTTGTTTCGCTTACAGGTATTGCTTTATTAATGGTCTGTTCACGTGAAAAGAAAAACATATCTGATATTTCTACCAGTGAAATAGCAAACCAATTACTCGGACAACGCGTAGAACAGGCCTCTCAAGAACTTGATCGGGACCTTCACCGTCAAGCCATTATAGAAATGCGGAAACCCCTTACCAATGGACCTAGCCCATCAAAACTTAAAGACACTAAAAGAAACCATTAATTCTTATAACTTAAAAGCTAAAAAATCCTTAGGTCAGCATTTTCTCTTAGATCCTCATATTAACCAACAAATTGTCTCCACCGCTGGCAATCTTACAGGTAAAAACGTTGTAGAAATTGGCCCCGGACCAGGAGGGTTAACAAGAGCAATATTATCCAGTCCCGCGAAAACGGTTACCGCTATCGAAATGGATCGACGTGCTGTACCCTTGTTGCAGGAACTTAAACACATTTATGCAGAACGGTTTCAGTTAATTGAAGGCGATGCCTTAACAACAGATTTAACCCAATTATGCCAAGCGCCGAGGCAAATTATAGCTAATCTTCCATACAATGTCGGAACAATTTTGTTATTAAATTGGTTGAAACAAGCTCAAAAATGGCAAAAACTGACTCTTATGTTTCAATTAGAAGTAGCGGAACGAATTTGTGCACAACCCAACAGCAAACACTATGGCAGGTTATCTGTCATCTCTCAATGGATTGCCGATTGTTCGATTGTAAAAAAATTGCCTCCAGGAGCTTTTACCCCTGCACCAAAAGTATATTCAGCAGTTGTTCAGATTGTGCCTCATGCTGTGCAACCCACCCAACAACTTTTCCAATCCATGGAAAAAATTACACGAACCGCTTTTGGACAGCGTCGAAAAATGCTTAAAGGAGCCCTAAAAACTATTAATGGCGAGCGTTTATTATCGACAGCACGCATTGATGGGTCAAGAAGAGCCGAAACGCTAACACTAGATGAATTCGATAGATTAGCCCATGCGTATCAACGCAACTGTGATGAAAAATCGTGTTCAGCTTGATACATATAGTCTCGCGTTATGGGTAAGATATCCAATTTAGAACTAAGCTGTATTTGAAAATTGATACAATTTTGATAGTAAAAAGTTAACTCACACCCAGAAAGATAAAACTCAAACATACGATAGAAACGCTCATCATACATTTTTATAATTTTATCTTTTTGTTTTTCGATGGCTTCTCTCCATAATTGTAAAGTTTTCGCATAATGCAGTCGAAGAATTTCACAGTCCGTAACGTATAATCCACTTTTTTCTATAGCAGGAAATACCTCACTCAAAGCTGGCGAATACCCGCCTGGAAAAATATATTTGTTAATCCAAGCATTCGTTGAACCAGGCCCATCCGAGCGGCCAATCGAATGAAGCAACATCACCCCGTCTTCCTTTAAAAGTTTTTTTATATCTCTGAAAAATTCGTTATAGAATCGAACCCCAACATGCTCGAACATGCCAACGGAAACGATGCGGTCATATTTCGAGTTAATAAGGCGATAGTCTTGTAATTCAAAATGCACTTTATCTTGAAGCCCTTCTGCAACGGCTCTTTCTTGTGCAACCTGTAATTGCTCTTTGGATAATGTTATACCCGTAACCCTGGCATCAAAATTCTTGGCGAGGTATAACGCCATGCCGCCCCAGCCACAGCCGATATCTAATATGGTTAATTCAGTTTTATTTAAATAGAGTTTAGAGGCAATGTGCCTTTTTTTGGCTTCTTGTGCTTCGTCCAGTGATTGGGTATCACGATTAAAATAAGCACAAGAATATTGTTTATCTTGCCCTAAAAAAAGCTGATAAAGCGAATTTTTTAAGTCATAATGATGGGCAACGTTTTTGCGTGCCTGATGAACACGATTGAGTTGTGACCATGATCGTTTGCCGAATCTGATTAATGAAGCAAACTTTTCCCCGATGTGATCATGCTGCAAATCGTTTTGTAAAAAAACTTTTAAAACCTCATAAATCGAGCAATCTATTGTTTTGATTTCACCACTCATATACCCTTCGCCAAATGCAAGACCAGGGTTGACGATTAATCGAAAGCAAATTTTATGCGTCAATAATTGAAATCCAGCTTTATCCTTTGATGAAAAATCCCCATATATCCTGCGTTTATAATCAGGGAAGACAACTTCTAACTGCCCTTTTTTAATAAGATGTTTAAGAATATTATCCAATAAACCGAACATTATTTTCTCCGTTTATCGCGCGATGATTTATTCCAATAATTTCATTTACCTTCTTGATGATCTCATCTATTTGGAGAAAAAAAAAAGAGAATTATTTAATTTTAGTAAGATTTGTGTGAGGTGTTGTATATCCTACAACGAAAAAACCAAACTGAATTGAAAACAAAAAAAAATGGAAGAATACTCTTCCATTTTTTTACTCTCTATATCACATATTTTGATAATTTAGAGTGGCTGTTCATCTTCTGTTGAATTGTTTTCTAACATTTCAAGATTGATCTCTGTTGCAACAACCTCTTCAACAACCTCAACTTTAGTTGCTTCACCTTTTGCTTGGCGTTCTGCCTCTTCTACAGACCGAGCAACGTTAACCGTCACATCCAAATGAACTTCAGGATGAAGTTTAATGGAGACACGATAAACGCCAATCGCTTTAATAGGATGGGCAATTTCCACTTGTTGACGGGTAATGGTTAACCCTTCTTTGCCAGCAGCTTCTGCAATATCTTTTGCAGTAACCGATCCGTACAAGCTTCCACTTTCACCCGCTTGGCGCACAATAACAAACGATAACCCATGAAGACGCTCCAATAAACGTTCAGCCTCTTCACGTCTTTTTAAATTATGGGCTTCTAATTGGCCACGCTCTCTTTCAAAACGTTCACGATTTGCAGGAGTAGCGCGCATAGCGCGACCTTGAGGTAACAAATAATTGCGCGCATATCCAGGTTTTACCTTAACGACATCGCCCATTTGTCCTAGTTTTTCGACCCTTTGAAGTAGAATAACCTCAGTAACTGACATTATTTATTTCCCTCAATCTTGAACATAAGGCAAAAGTGCCAAAAAACGTGCTCGTTTAATGGCTTGAGCCAATTCACGTTGTTTCTTTGCCGAAACTGCAGTAATGCGACTAGGAACTATTTTTCCTCTTTCAGATAAAAACCGAGACAGTAAACGAATATCTTTATAGTCAATCTTTGGTGCATTAGCAGCAGAAAAAGGGCATGTCTTGCGTCTACGATGAAACGGACGACGCGCTCCAACTGCAATACGTCGACTGGCGATATTGACTTGAAGTGTTTCGGACATTAATTAAACTCCCTCTTCTACAGAGGTCGTTTCTAAACGAAGTGTTTCTTCGCTCGTATTGACCTCAAGAACACTGGCTTCTTCAGACACATGCTTGCGTCCACTATCGTATCGTCCTGATGCTTTTGGTGGACGATTGGTAGAAGAACGTTCTTTTTCATCTCCTTTGCGAGACAAAATAGCAGAAGGTGCCTCATCAATCTCCTCAATACGTAAGGTAATAAAACGCAATACATCTTCGTTCAGATTTAATTGTCGCTCAATCTCTTTAATCGTAGTTGATTTGGCATCCACAGCTAAAAGTAAATAGTGACCTTTACGGTTTTTTTTAACTCGATAAGCTAAATTACGCAGACCCCAGTATTCACGTTTTTTTATGGAACCCTCTTCACTTTCAATTAATGAAGCAATCCCATCTGCAATATCTTCAACTTGTTGTTGAGTAATATCATTACGTGCAATAAACACGCATTCATATAATGGCATAGTATCTCCCTTCGGCTGACTTCAACCCGTAAAAACTATAAAAATAGTTTTTTTTCTAACCATGGGTATAGCCAAGACATAGCCGTATTAAATCTTGGCAGGAAAGAGAATTTCAAAAAGCATAAAAAATCTTTTTTTGCAAGTATTTGATTGATTTATTTATAATTTTATTGCATCTGGAACAGGTAAGTTAAGATATTGGGGTATATGCCACAGCTCTACTTCGTTAGCAATACGTTTAAAACCCGACTCCAAATATAAGGGCAATGCTTTTGGGTGATCTAGCTCACACGTGTTGATACGAACATTTTCAGGGTTTTTGGCCCACGCTACCTTAAGTACTTGACTAAAAAAAGAGCGTCCAATTCTTTTGCCTATCCAACGCGGCATAAGACCAAAATAAGATATATTGATACTGGAACCAATACGGCAATCCAGTTCGCAAAATCCTATTACGTTATCCTCTACGTTTTTCAAGAAATAAACCTCAATTAACGAATTATCGAAATACTTCGCCAACTGAGCATCAGAAATTATTTTTCGCATCCACCAACAATAAGACTGCCCAACGTGATTGTAAACATATCTATAGAGCGAGAGTGGAACAATTTTATAGTGTTCAAGCTTGTATTCCTGGGGCAAATCAATGTATTGCGAAGGTTCGCAATCCATACGCAGAAAAACGATTTTTACAGGTAAAGAAGTGATCGAACGATCTTTAAAATATTGTCCCATTACGATTTAATTAATAACAAAGAACATGTTACCTTCTCTATTTTATCAATTATCATCTAAAAAAGAGCGCAATTTACGACTACGACTTGGATGTTTTAATTTTCTAAGAGCCTTTGCCTCAATCTGACGTATACGCTCTCTGGTTACATTAAACTGTTGACCTACCTCTTCAAGTGTATGGTCGGTATTCATTCCTATTCCAAAACGCATCCGCAATACACGTTCTTCTCTAGGCGTTAATGAAGCCAGCACACGCGTCGTTGCTTCTCTTAAATTAGTTTGAATGGCTGCATCCAAGGGAATAACGGCACTTTTATCTTCAATAAAATCACCAAGATGACTATCTTCTTCATCCCCAATAGGTATTTCAAGAGAAATAGGTTCCTTGGCAATTTTCATTACTTTTCTTACCTTTTCCAGAGGCATACCAAGTTTTTCCGCTAGCTCTTCTGGGGTAGGTTCTCTGCCAATTTCATGAAGCATTTGACGCGATGTTCTCACCAATTTGTTGATGGTTTCGATCATGTGAACAGGAATACGAATAGTTCTTGCTTGATCTGCGATAGAACGCGTAATGGCTTGCCTAATCCACCAAGTAGCATAGGTTGAAAATTTATATCCACGTCTATATTCAAATTTATCAACCGCTTTCATTAATCCAATATTACCTTCTTGAATTAAATCAAGAAATTGCAACCCACAGTTGGTATATTTTTTAGCAATAGAAATTACCAATCTTAAATTAGCTTCAATCATTTCTTTTTTAGCACGCGAAGCGTCGCGTTCCCCACGAGAAACCGTAGAAAAAACACGTCGGAACTCAGAAATGGGCAATCCCATTTTTTGCGATAACTCGGCAATTTGGTCACGATAAGAAGCTACTTCTTTCCCATATTTCTCAATAAAAGCTCTCCAATATTTACTAGGAAGTTCGCTAACCGCTTCTATCCAATCTGGGTTTAACTCATAGCCGTGATATTTTGAAAGAAAATCAGCACGTGATATTTTGCATTTTTCCGCCAAGCGTAATAATGCACCTTCTAAACTCGCAAGCTCTCTCAATACCGTTTTTAATTGATCTACTAAAAATTCTATTTTATTGCTTTGTAAATGAACTTGTTGAACTTCGAGTATCAACTTATTCCGGAGGTCTTCATATTTTTGCTCAAACTTAGCGGTTAATTTTTCCCCGGCTTGAATAATTTCTAAACGTTGAATTTGTAATTGATAAAGTTTTTTATATATTTTTTCAATTTCGGCAAAATGAAAAAGTATTTCATCTTTATATTTATCCTCGAGAGCGGATAAAGACAAACTGCTTCTTTCACTTCTTTCCTCATCCACCTCTTCTGTTTCAACATCAACATCATCGTGCTCACCGCTTTGAATTGCTTCGTCGTTTTCCATACCACTTGCAATTTCTTCAATATCGGTTTGATCGTATTCAGTTTGAGTCGCTTCTAAATCAACAATATCTCTAAGTAAAACTTCTCCCGCTTTCAACTGAGTATGCCAACCAATAATCGCTTTAAAAGTCAAAGGGCTTTCGCATAAACCACCAATCATTTGGTTCCGCCCTGCTTCTATGCGCTTAGCAATGGCAATTTCACCCTCACGTGAAAGAAGTTCAACAGCACCCATTTCTCGCAAATACATACGAACAGGATCGTCTGTCCTCCCTGTAGTGGTCTCAGCCACTACCGCGTTTGCATTTTCTTCCGATTCCTCATTTATTTTAATTTCATTATCATCGGCTTCGGAAAATTCCTCTTCGCTTTCTTCACTTTCTTCATTTTCAATAATTTGAATACTCATTTCAGAAAACGCAGCCATAACATCTTCTATTTGTTCAGAAGACATTTTATCTTGAGGAAGAATAGCATTTAATTCATCAAGGGTAACATATCCTCTTTCTTTCCCTTTACTAATTAAATGTTTTACATCCGCAGAACGGGTATCTAATATTGTTGTATCATGATCACGTTCATTTGAACCATCATCATTTTTTGATATCGTTTTTACAACCATTTTCCGCCTCAAAATTACTGTATACTCTCTAATAAACTACATATTTCTTAAAGCCAAATAATGAAATAGACTTGCTAATTTTAATTGAATTATTAGTTTATTAACGGCTTTATAAAATTAACCCTTGCGCCAAAATTTCATTTGAGAAAAAAGCGGAGCAACCCTCACTATTGGATAAAGTAAAACATATATAGAAATGATATGTTTAAGCCAAGAAATCAAGATAAAAGCATCAACATTTTTTCATCAAAATTCTTCATCAAAAATATCGTCTTCTCCGCACTTAAGCTTTTCAAGTGCGTTTAATCTTGCAATGTAAGCCTGTTGGTTCTCTTGATCCGGGTGAAGAAGCCAAGCTTGCTGTGCGTGTAAAACCTGTTCTTCCAACTCATGGATATTTATCCACCCATAAAAATGCCACCACTGTTTTTCAATAACATGAAGATCGTGGACATTTTTCATTTGTTCAAGACCAGGCAAGTCAGCTTGCTCTTTAATTTTTTGAACCAAAAAAGTCAATCCGTTCTTTTCTATTAAATCATTTATGTTATCACAAAGACCATTCATTTCTATAATAATTTCTCTAATTTTAGCTAACTCTTTTGGCAAAGGTAATTTGCACAAAGCTTCCTCAACATTTTGAATGATATTGGGAAAATAAATCAAAATGATAAGAAGTATACATAATCTTTTGTATTTTACTTGGTGTTGAGACAAGACCAAACGTGAAGCGTGTCGTGTTTGAGAATGCTGTCTTTTGCTCTTATTTTGTATAGTTTTAGAATAAAAATCCTGATAAAAGCGATCTAATAACGTTTTGCGGTATTCTTGTGATAAATTGCTGTCCTTAATGGTCTTTGATAACGATAAAAGTCTTGACTTCAAAACAGCACGCTGCTCTGGCGTATTATCTACCATTGCCTCTAAAGACAACTCATAAAGGACATCACTGAGATTAAGCTTATTTCTCAAAACTTCTAGAAAAGCCTCTTTCCCTTTTTTACGTATAAAACTATCAGGATCTTCTTGATTGTCTAAATACACAAAACCCAATGTTTGATTAGAGGTTAAAAGAGGTAACGCTTCTTCTGCTGCATGCAAGCTTGCTCTTCTACCAGCATCATCTCCATCAAAACAGATAAGGGGCTGGCGTGTTACTCGCCATAATAATGTCAGTTGTTCTTGCGTTAGTGCAGTACCCAAAGGGGCTACAGCCCCACCAAAACCCGCTTGATGTAATGCAATGACATCCATATATCCTTCAACCACAAGTACCTGATGGTATAAAGGGTCACTATCTTTAGATTTGTTCAAAGCCGACAATCGATGAAAGCCAAATAACATTTTACGTTTAACAAATAAGGGTGTTTCCGGGCTATTTAAATATTTTGGCTGACCGTCACCCATTACCCGACCACCAAATGCAATAATTTGACCTCGTCGATTCATAATGGGATACATAATTCGTTTAAAAAAAAGCTCTCCCCCCCATTCATTTTCATTTATTTTGCGCAACAGCCCTGCTTGACCGATTTCTTTTAAACCATATCCATTTTGTTTTAAATGACTTATTAACCCGCCACGTCCGTCACCAGACCATCCTAAACCGAACTCAGCAAATGTTTGATCCGTTATCCCTCGTTGATACAAATAATTGCGAACTACATTGGCTTTATTCGACCGTAACAACTCTATGTAATAGCGATGGGCACAGGTTAATACATCATAAAGAACATTATTTCTTTCCTGACTTTGTTTTTGCTGAAGCGTCTGTTCTGGGACTTCTAAACCCGCAAGAGCGGCCAACTCGCGAATCGTTTCGTTAAAATTTTTACCTTCAGTTTCCATGTAAAATGAAATGACATCGCCGTGAGCTTGACAACCATAGCAATGATAATGATCATCGTAAATATAGAGTGAAGGGGTTTTTTCTCCATGAAAAGGACAACACGCTTTCCAGTTACGCCCTGAACGTATTAATTTTAATTTTTTTGAAACAATGGATTGCAGCGGTAGCCTTTGTCTCAATTCATCTAAAAACTGTTGATCAAACGCCATTATTTTTTCTATGAAAGATTTTGTTTAACAATGCGATTTACTTTGGAAAAATCTAACACCGCAGCATAATGCTCTTTAAGATAAGCCATAACTTTACCCATTTCTTTAATGGATTGAGCACCTGTTTTATTAATTGCTTCTTCAACAACTTTTTCCGTTTGGGCTTGATCTAATTGTTTGGGTAAAAAAAGTTCAATGATTTCTATTTCCTTACTTTCTTTATCAACCAAATCTTCACGATTTGCCTGTCTGTATATTTCAAGAGATTCATTTCTAGATTTTATCATCCCTTTTAACATGGCTATAATATCGGTTTCACTAATCTGTTCAATTCCTTTTGGACGCGCATTAATATCTAAATCTTTTAGTTTGGCCCCCACCATTCGTAATGTAGTAACCTTCAAACTATCTTTTGATTTCATAGCAATTTTTAATTCTTCTTTGATTCGTTCACGCAATTGCATGGTAGTACCTTTACTTGTGGCTCAAACGTTAATAAAACAAAACTTGGAAAAAATTTCTTGTGTAATTATTTTCATATTCCCTATGGGAATTTTTTTCCAAATTGATTATATAGTATAATACAAATTGTTCGTCCAAAGAAGGACTTAAAGGACACGATGAATATTGATACCATTATATCCCGACTTGGTGGGATAGAACAAACTGCCCGTATTACCAAAGTCAGCCCAGAAGCCATTCGAAAATGGAAGCAATCCAAGGCAATCCCATCAAAACATTGGTCCGTTATTATACAAGAGACAGGTTTGAAACTCTCTGATTTGCAACCAGAGGACACAAACGATACTTTGTCCAACGTTTGCCCAGATGGTGTGAATGCTGTACTTATTTTACAGGACGGTGAAATTCTGTGGGGGAAAGGTTTTGGTGCTTACTCCTTAAAAACAAATTTACCTATAGGTGAGATTTGCTTTTCCACAAGCATGACCGGTTATCAAGAAACCTTAACAGACCCTTCCTTTGCCTCACAACTCATTGTTTTTACTTTCCCTCATATTGGCAACGTAGGTACAAACAAAGAAGATGAAGAAGCCTCTACCATTTTCGCCAAAGGTTTAATTGTTAAAGAAAAAATTACTCAACCTTCAAGTTGGCGTTCAACGTGTCCTTTAGAACCTTGGTTACAAAAGCACGGTGTTACGGGCATATATGGTATTGATACGCGGGCGTTGACACTTAAAATCAGAAACAATGGACCACAGAATGCGTTAATTTATTGGCCAAAAGACAATTTTTTTGATCTTACATTTTTGCAAGAACAAGTAAAAATTTGGCCTGGATTGCAAGGACTGGATTTAGCAAAAAAAGTCAGCTGCGATCAAATACACACTTGGAACAAAAATATTTGGCAATGGGCAGGAAAGGATTCTAAAACGCCAGAGCGTAAATATAAAGTTGTTGCCATTGATTACGGCGCAAAACAAAATATTTTTCGTAATCTTATTCATATTGGATGCGACCTGATTGTTGTTCCTGCGACCACAACGGCTAAGGAAATACTGAATTACAATCCGGATGGCGTTTTTCTATCCAATGGTCCGGCGGATCCTGCAGCAACCGCCTCGTATAGTGTGCCGACTTTAAAAGAACTTTTGCAAAATAAAATACCTATATTTGGGATTTGCCTAGGCCATCAACTATTGGCACACGCCCTCGGTGGTAAAACTTACAAGCTCAGCCAAGGGCATCGAGGGGCCAATCAACCCGTTAAAGATTTAAAAACAGGTAAAGTAGAAATTACCAGTCAAAATCATGGGTTTGCTGTTGACATTAAAAGTTTACCCCCAACAGTACATGAAACCCACATTAATCTCTTTGATGGATCAAACGAAGGGATTACCTCAGACAGTTACCCTGCATTTTCCGTACAATACCATCCCGAAGCAAGTCCAGGTCCGTCGGACAGTCATTATCTTTTTGCACGCTTTGCAAACTTAATGGATCACTATTCCCCTAATAAAAGATAAAGATAAGGTTACTTACCGTTATGCCCAAACGTACAGATTTAACATCTATTATGATCATTGGTGCTGGCCCAATCGTTATTGGCCAAGCTTGTGAATTCGATTATTCCGGCGCACAAGCGTGTAAAGCGCTTAAAGAAGAAGGCTTCCGAGTCGTTTTACTTAACTCCAATCCAGCTACCATTATGACTGATCCGGATATGGCGGATGCAACCTATATTGAACCCATTACGTTAGAAACGGTTGAGCGTATTATTCTCAAAGAAAAACCTGACGCCATTTTACCCACCATGGGGGGGCAAACGGCTTTAAACACAGCCATCGCTCTGGATCGTTCTTGTTTTTTAAAGAAACATAATGTCGAACTCATTGGTGCCAAAGCCGAAGTGATTGAGCGTGCCGAAGATCGATTAAAATTTCGCCAAACGATGGATGCTATTGGTATTGAAAGTCCTAAAAGTGCAATCGCACACTCACTCGAACAAGCAAAAGAAGCATTAAAAATAACCGGATTGCCCGCCGTTATTCGACCTTCCTTTACTTTAGGAGGATCTGGCGGGGGTATTGCCTATAACAAAGATGAATTCGAGGAAATTGTTTCCTTTGGACTTGAAGCCTCGCCCACCACAGAAGTGCTGATTGAGGAAAGTATTCTTGGATGGAAAGAATACGAAATGGAAGTGGTTCGGGACAAAGCAGATAATTGTATTATTATTTGTTCTATCGAAAATATCGATCCTATGGGAATACATACCGGGGATTCAATAACCGTTGCACCCGCCTTAACCTTAACAGATAAGGAATACCAACGTATGCGCGATGCATCTATTGCTTGCTTGAGAGCAATCGGTGTTGATACGGGGGGATCCAATGTACAATTTGGTTTAAATCCCGCAGACGGACGTATGGTTGTTATTGAAATGAATCCTCGCGTTTCACGTTCATCAGCACTCGCTTCAAAAGCAACAGGGTTTCCTATTGCCAAAATTGCGGCAAAACTTGCTATTGGCTATACCTTGGATGAATTAAAAAACGACATCACAAAAACAACCCCTGCTTCTTTTGAACCAACAATTGATTACGTTGTCGTTAAAATTCCACGATTTACCTTTGAAAAATTCCCAGGTACACCAGCTTTGCTGAGCACCAGCATGAAGTCGGTTGGGGAAGCAATGGCCATAGGCAGAAACTTTGCCGAGGCCTTGCAAAAAGGACTGCGTTCTATGGAAATAGGGTTATCGGGACTTAACCCTGTCGAAATTCCTGGGGACGGTGATGAAGATTCTTTTCGGGCCGCCTTATCCCAGCCCAGACCCAATCGTATTTTAATGGCTGCTCAAGCGATTCGCGCAGGTTTCTCTTTACAATTGATACATGAAGCATGCAAATTTGATCTTTGGTTTCTTGAAGAGCTCAAAAAAATCGTGGAGGTTGAAAAAGAACTTCAAACAAACGGTTTACCTACTACTAGTTTCTGCTTAAGAACAATCAAATCGCTTGGATTTTCAGATAAACAGATTGCAGAACTTACGCACTATACTGAAGCCCAGATTGCTGCCCTACGTGCAAAGTTAAATGTATATCCTGTCTATAAAAGAATTGATACTTGTGCGGGTGAATTTGCCTCTTCAACCTCTTATATGTATTCAACGTATGAAGGAAGTTTTAATCCACCCCTATGCGAAAGCAATCCAACCAACAAAGAAAAAATTATTATTCTAGGGGGCGGTCCAAATCGTATTGGCCAAGGAATAGAATTCGATTATTGCTGCGTTCATGCTTCTTATGCCCTTAGGGAAGCAGGATACGAAACGATTATGGTTAATTGCAATCCAGAAACGGTTTCGACGGATTATGATACATCCGATAGGCTATATTTCGAGCCTTTAACCAATGAAGATGTTATCTCTCTTATTCAAAAAGAAAAAGAAAACGGCAGCTTGAAAGGGTGTATTGTTCAATACGGCGGCCAAACACCTTTAAAACTCTCACAAGCACTTGAAGAAGCAGGCATTCCTCTTTTAGGAACGCCTGCAGATGCAATTGATTTAGCAGAAGATAGAGAGCGTTTCCAAGCTTTATTAAAAAAATTAGGGCTGCGTCAACCCTCCAACGGTATAGCCCATCATCATAATGATGCCGAAGCTGTTGCCGAAAAAATTGGTTATCCTGTCGTCATTAGACCATCGTATGTCTTAGGCGGCCGTGCTATGGAAATTGTTTATGATCGCCACAGTTTACAACGTTATTTACACGAAGTTTTGCAATTTGCAGGCAGTGAAGTAACCTCTGGACCATTGCTTATTGACCATTATTTAAGCGATGCCATCGAAACCGATGTGGATTGTATCGCAGATGGCGAAGACGTTTATGTAGCCGGCGTCATGGAGCATATCGAACAAGCGGGGATTCATTCGGGGGACAGCGCTTGCTCTATCCCGCCTTATACGCTTTCGCCTGCTATTGTTACTGAACTCAAAGCACAAACCTCCACCCTAGCCAAAGCGCTCGGCATCATTGGTTTAATGAACGTTCAGTATGCGATTAAAAATAATGAAATCTTTATTTTAGAAGTTAACCCTAGGGCCTCAAGAACCGTACCTTTTGTTGCCAAAGCAACAGGAGTACCCGTAGCAAAAATCGGGGCAAGGGTAATGGCAGGGGAAAAACTGAAATCCTTCCAGCTGAAAGATCGTTCTATTTCGGGACATGTTGCAGTCAAAGAAGCCGTGTTTCCATTTGCACGTTTTCCCCATGTCGATATTATTTTAGGACCTGAAATGCGTTCTACGGGTGAAGTCATGGGTATAGATGCTTCTTTCGAACGTGCTTTTGCCAAATCTCAGCTTGCTGCTGGGGTAATGCTCCCCTTATCCGGAACGGTTTTTTTATCTGTAAGGCATAGCGATCGTCCCGCATTACTCCCCCTAGGGCGCAAACTTGTTGAAATGGGATTTATGATTTTAGCCACCAGAGGCACTGCAGAAACGTTAAAAAAAGCAGGCATTGAGGCAAAAATAGTTAACAAAGTACTCGAAGGTAGACCGCATTGCGTTGACGCTATTGTCTCAGGTGAAGTACAACTCATTGTTAACACTGTTCTTGGCGCACAGGCTACTGCAGACAGCTTTGATATAAGACACTCTGCCCTTACGCACGGTATACCGCATTACACAACCATGGCCGGCGCAATTGCTGCCGTTCATGCTATATCTGCTTTAAAAGAAGGGGAATTAGACGTTTCAACATTACAATCTTATTTCGTTCATTAAGATCATAATAAACGATCAGAGTTTAAAGCAAGATATCGTTTTAAATTCTGATCATATTTTTATAAATTGTAAAGGATTTAAAACCTTAAATCTTTATTTTATGGTACTATTTAAAATTTTTAAGCAAAAGCAATAAATAGCTCAATACCTTTAAAGACTATGCCAAAATAATTTAATTTGTCCCTATCTATGATCTAATTTCTATTAAATATTCAAGAAGACTTGGTTGTTTTATCTATAGCAGCCCAAAATTCGGGTAAAAAAACTTCTTGTACCAGCAAACAAATTGCATCTTTGACAAAACAGGAACGTCTTGCCACGAGATCATTGGATAAATTCAGCATAGTAAGCAAATTTTTAGGGTAAACACCATAACTAAAAGGGGTTCGAGTAAAATGATCCCCCGTAAACATACAATTGCCAAGAGATTTATTTCCTAACTGGGTAAGATCACAATGGGCATGGGTTGCTGAAAAAGAATTGGCTACAGTCCTTGCATAAACCCACCGCGTGGTTTGACCCGTTAAAAAAACCTCGCGTAACCAGTACCGTTCGGAAGAGCTTCCTTCCAACTGCTGGCATTCATCAGGTCGTATAATTGACCAACCTTCTCGTATAAGTTCGACGGAAAAATGATTGTTACTCAACTCAATGAGGCGCTTTGTCAAAGAAGCTCTATCCGTTAGCCAGTTTTGTTGCGAAGTGACTTCGGACTGCTGAAGCAATGTCTCTGACCATTTTAAAGAGACCATTTTCGTATCAATCAATACTATGTTCTTAAAATAAATTTGTTTTATATTATTAACATTAAATAAATTGAGGAGGAAATTCCACTTATCAATAAATTATCGCCCTGAAGTTTCTAACGACTTACAAATTAATAGTATAGCATTATACTATTGAAATAGCGTTCGAAGATAATCTATCTGTACTGATTCAAAAAAATCATATTCTTTCAACAGTGTATGTTTCTTTCAAACATTCGATGATTTCTTGCGAATGCTGAGCATTTCTTGTTTCAACCATAATCTCTAGAATTGCAGATTGAACACTGGAAGTTAAAAATAAACGCTGATGAGAAACCTCAATAATATTTCCGCCTTTCAGTGTCCCAATACGATGGGAAATATCGGCTAACACACCTGGACGATCTGGAATAGAAAATCTAAGCCTTAAGATTCTACCTTCACGTAAAAGCGTTCGCAACATAGTATTCGCTAAAATTCTTGTATCAATGTTGGCACCACTAATGGGAAAAGCAATTTTTTTCTCTTTAAACCGATCGGGATAACTCAATACAGCAGCTAAAGCAGTTGCACCCGCCCCTTCTGTCACTTGTTTAGCGTGTTCAGCGATTAAGGTTATGGAATCTTCAATTGACTGTTCGGTGACCGATATAATATCGGATACATATTTTTGAATGACTTTTAAAGGATGCATTCCCAATTTTCGTACCGCTATACCCTCAGCAATCGTTGCCCCGCCCACTGTTTTTAACTCGCTGTGCTTTTTACATGAATACGAATGATAATGTTCACACTGCACCCCAATAACTTTAGTATAAGGACGAAGCGCCGCCGCTGCTACCGCAAAACCTGAAATTAAGCCGCCCCCTCCAACGGGAACCAATAAATAATCTAAATCTTTACATTCCTCGAATATTTCAAGTGCTGCTGTACCCTGCCCAGCCATGACAGCAGGATCATCATAAGGATGAATAAAAATATACCCTTCTTTTTCAGCAAGCTGAACGGCATATGCATTGGCTTCAGCGAAATCTCCCCCCTCAAGTATAATCTCAGCACCCCAAGCCGCTGTACGATTAACTTTCGTAACAGGAGTAAATTTAGGCATAACGATCACTGCTTTAATGCCTAAAAGCTTTGAGTGACGCGCCACCCCTTGCGCATGGTTTCCCGCTGAAACAGTAATGACACCCTTTTGTTTTTCATCATCAGACAAAAGGGCTAAACGATTAGCGGCACCCCTTTCTTTGAAAGAACCAACAACTTGCAAATTCTCTAGTTTTAACGTGATATGAGCGTTTACCCTTTTGGAAAGCGATTCACAAAAAAGCGTAGGCGTTCGCATGACGCGACCGTGAATACGTTTTGAAGCATCATAGATATCATCAATTGAAAGCATTGTTTAAAAAACCAGAATTAAGCACCGTAAATAATATCTAAAATCTCATAAGAGCGATCACCGCCTGGTGCAGGTACAGAAATAACAGAACCTTTTTCTTTCCCAATAAGTGATTTAGCTAAAGGAGAAGAAATTGACAATAAACCAGCTTTAATATCCGCTTCGTGTAGCCCCACAATCTGGTAAGTAATCTCTTTATCTGTTTCCTCATCAATCAACACAACTTTGGCACCAAATTTAACGGTATTCCCTGATAAAGAGGAAGGATCAATCACCTGGGCTGACGATATAATTTGTTCAAGTTCAAGAATACGACCCTCCGTAAAGGATTGGCGCTCACGTGCCGCTTCGTATTCAGCATTTTCAGATAAATCCCCGTGACTTCTAGCTTCTACAATAGCACGAATAATTTCAGGGCGTTCTTTATCTTTAAGTCTACGCAGCTCTTCTTCCAGACGTTGTAACCCTAGAGCCGTCATTGGAAATTTTTGCAAGATTTATCATCCTTTAAAAAACAAATAAGCAAGTATTATACTGAAAC
>NZ_CAWUGZ010000017.1:0-30618 GCF_963921845.1 Commensalibacter sp. Nvir
TTACTCTCTGTCTTATCAAAAGATATACCAATAAACTTATCCTTAAGGCTCCAAAAAAAAACCCACCAATAAATGCTCTCACATCTATCAGTCAATACGCCACCAGCATATCCCCTTCATCTTATATAATTGTCAATGAACTCACTTAATCTTGAAACTGTATAATATCGGTATCAACTCAATTTTAAGCGTGAAGATTTAACTACACATATCTAAACAACTAATCAAGTCTTTTTTAAAAAATTTTACATTCAATCTTAATTTATATACAACTTGACTTTCGAACAAAAACCATATCTGTTACGAAACAATTACAAATCTCATATGAATACTTTGTTATTATGAAAATCCTTTTTTCGTATATTGCGCAACCTCATCAAACTTTACACTCGTTACCTATAGCTGCTGAGCTTGCTAGATCGAATCCAGACTTTGAAGTGCACATCGCCTGTGCTACCCAAGAACATATGAATTATATTCATAATCTTATGAAATTTTATCCTACAGTAAAACTTCATTACCACCTATTGTCTCTACCTTCCATTTTTCAAACAAAAATTGAACATTACGGTACAAATGCTTTTTTCAAATTACTTATTCTTTACAGTAATCGAAATCTTTTTAACCAATTCAACGCTATTGTTGTCCCAGAACGCACGTCATTATTTTTAAAAAAAATGGGCGTTATGAAACCAAAACTTATATGGACTCGTCATGGCGCAGGAGATAGAGCCATAGGTTTTGCAAAAGACATACGTCAATTTGATTTTATTTTAATGGCAGGACAAAAAATAGAACAGCGCTTAATCCAAGAATGTTCAATTAAACACGATCAATATAAAACCGGAATCTACGCAAAATTCGATTTAATACATCGCATGCGTCCAAGACTCATGACTTTTTTTAAAAACGATAAGCCTATTATTCTTTATAATCCTCATTTTAAAAAACAGCTTTCATCTTGGAATAAGTTTGGCCATTCTATTTTAAAACAATTTTCTCAACAAAACCGCTATAATTTAATTTTTGCTCCGCACTATCGATTATTCTATCCTAGTAAACAAGATGACTACCACCAATTTCAAGAGTATAATAATTGCCCAAACATCCTGATTGATTTAGGAAGCTCTAAAAGTATTGATATGACCTACACTATAGCCGCCAATTTTTATTTAGGTGATGTCAGCAGCCAACTTTCTGAATTTCTTATAACACCTAGACCCTGTCTTTTTTTAAATGCTCATAACGTCAAATGGAAAAACAATAAAAATTACATGTCATGGACACTAGGAGAAGTTACGACATCGTCCACTCATATCATTGAAGCAATAGACAAATCATTTTTAAAACATGATAAATTTATAGATCTACAAAAATCTTATATAGTCAACACCTTTGGTAATTTAGAAGGTCCAACCGCACAAATAGGAGCTAAGGCAATTGTGAATTATCTTAAAAAGAATTAAAAGTGATCAAACCTGTTAACTATTTTAAAAATTTGATGGAATTTTAATTGTGGAAATAGCGCATCATCCGACCCCAACAAATTCAGAGATAAAATGTCGCCTAGATAATTTTTCATCATTGGCCGAAGCATTGGATTATGCTGCCCACGGCAAAACTGGAATTAACTTTTACTCAGCTAAAGGCGTACTTCTTGAAGCGTTAACCTACCATGATTTAAGTAAACAGGCAAAAGAAGCGGCTTTCAAATTGCTTACACTAGGATTAAAAAAAGGAGATAGAGTTGCTATCATTGCGGAAAGCGATAGCGATTTTGCACGAATTTTTTACGGCTGCCAATATGCAGGATTAATACCTGCTCCTATGCCACTTCCTGTAGCTTTTGCCGGCAAGTCGACCTATATCAATACCTTAAGGGGAATGATTGCTAGTGCGTCTGCGCAAGCTGTTATTATACCAAAAACAATTCAAAGTTGGACGAAAGATATTACCAATGGATTCACTTTGAAATTTGGCGGAAGCCCAGAAGAACTTTTTAACGTTACGGCTAACAGTAGTATAACGCTTCCAATAATTCAAAGTGAAGATTTATCTTATTTACAATTTTCTTCAGGAAGTACTCGTTTCCCAATGGGTATCGCCGTAACCCAAAAATCTTGTCTTGCAAATACATACGCCATTTCTGCCCATGGACTTAAAATAGGAAAAGCTGAAGATCGATGTGTTTCTTGGCTACCTCTTTACCACGATATGGGTCTTGTAGGGTTTTTTATTACACCCATGACATGCCAACTCACCATAGATTTACTTCCAACACGAGATTTTGCGAGAAGGCCCCACGTATGGCTAGACATTATTAGTCGCAACAGAGGAACACTTTCTTATAGCCCTTCGTTTGGTTATGAACTCTGTACTAGACGAATGCCGTCCACTACATTGGCCTTGGATTTATCATGCTGGCGCGCAGCGGGCATTGGCGGAGATATGATACGTTCAAATATTCTAGAAGAGTTTGCTAAAAGCTATGCTTCCTATGGTTTCAATTCTAAAGCTTTTGTTGCCAGCTATGGAATGGCTGAAGCCACACTCGCCCTGAGCTTTGCACCTTTAAATACTGGATTAAAAACGGATACAGTTGACCTTGAATGTCTTGAAAATGAAAACATTGCAAAACTTTGTAAAGATCCCAACAAACTAACCCGTACTTTTACTCTTTGTGGGCCTATTCTTCCAGAACACGAAATTGAAATAAGAGATTTTGAAGGCAATCTTGTACCTGAACGGATGGTGGGCAGCATTTACGTGCGTGGACCCAGCTTAATGCGTGGATATTTTCACCAAGAAGACGAAACTAAGAAAGTTTTGAGTCCTGAAGGATGGTTAAAGACTGGAGACCTTGGCTATTTATTGAAAAACGAAATTGTAGTTACAGGAAGAGAAAAAGATCTTATTATTGTGAATGGTCGCAATATTTGGCCTCAAGATCTTGAATGGACTGCGGAAAATGAATTTTCCTCTCTGAGAAGTCGTGACGTAGCTGTCATCTCTTTGGAAAGAGATAATCAAGAAATAATCGTAGCTTTAGTACAATGTCGCTCAATTAATGTAGAAGAACGTAAAAAACTTCAAGAGGAAATGACCAATCTTTTCAGAAAACAACATGGTGTTGACGTTTCCGTTATTTTAGTACCACCTCATAGTTTACCTCAAACTTCATCGGGAAAATTAACCAGGGCAGGAGCAAAAAAAATGCTATTAAACGGCGAATTTTATGACAAGTTTGCAAATTAATACTTTTTCTTGCAAACTTATTGAATAGGCGCAAAAAGCACTTTACGATAATAGAATATCTCTTTTTGATTTCATTAAAACTAAATTAATCCAAGTCGGATTGTTTAAAAATCGCATCATTTTTAAAGGTATCCCTATGACCACAACAGCTGAAAGTGTTTCTAAAATCATTATCGAGACGCTCTTGGAGAATCCTCGAGTGCCACGCAATATTTCTCCTGAAAGCAAAATTATAGAAGATTTAGAGTTTGATTCTTTAGCCGTTATGAATTTTGTCATGGAAATCGAAGATAAACTGGATGTATCCGTGCCTCTTGATCATTTAACAGACGTCAGAACCATACATGATCTTGCTGAAGCTATTGTTTCATTGAAGTAAAGCTGAAATTAAATGGATATTTTTACAAAATTTGAACCGCTTGATAATAAAATTGACATTCTTTTATCAAATTCGAAACATAATCCGTTTGGTACGGTTATCGATACTATTATTTCTCCTACGGTAGGCATAATTAATGGTAAAGAAACATTATTGTTTGGAACGAACAATTATTTAGGATTAAGTCAATCCGAACCTGCAAAACAAGCTGCCTCGCACGCGGCGATTCGGTACGGTGTTGGGACTACAGGCTCACGCATAGCCAATGGTAGTTATTCCCAACATCAATCTCTTGAAGATGAGATTAAAAACTTTTTCCACAAACGCTCTTGCATGGTATTTTCGACAGGATATCAAGCCACGCTTGGGATGGTATCGACATTGGCGGGAAAAGATGACTTTTTGTTTCTTGATGCCGATTGCCATGCTAGCATTTACGATGGAAGTAGGATGAGCCAGGCGCAAATCATCCGTTTCCGTCACAATGATCCAGATGACTTACGCAAACGTTTACGTCGAGTAAAGAATATAAAAGGGGTAAAACTAGTTGTTGTGGAAGGTGTCTATTCTATGTTGGGAGACATCATCCCCTTAAAAGAATTTGTAGACGTAAAAAAAGAAGAAAACGCTTACCTTATGATTGATGAGGCCCATTCTTTTGGCATCTTTGGTGACCATGGTCGAGGGATAGCTGAAAAAGAAAACGTAGAGCAAGATATTGATTTTGTAGTAGGTACTTTTTCCAAAAGTCTAGGTACAGTTGGGGGATTTTGTGTGTCTGATTACCCCCAATTTGAAACATTGCGTTATTGTACAAGACCCTATATGTTTACAGCTTCGCTTCCACCGGAAGTAATCGCTGCCACAAGAGAAAATTTGAATATTATTCAAAACCAGCCAAAATTACGCCATAAATTAACAGCAAACGCTTCACGCTTTTATCATGCTTTACAACAAGAAGGCTTCCAAACAGGTCCTGATATAAGCCCTGTAATTTCTGTTATTCTCGATGATGTTGCCCAAGCAGCACAATTTTGGGACAAAGTTCTCGAACTTGGTGCTTACGTTAATTTAAGTTTGCCTCCTGCTACCCCAGATCATAGACCTTTATTACGTGCGAGTATTGCTGCCACTCACGAAAATGACCAAATTGATAAACTTGTTTCTATTTATGTGCAATCCGCAAAAGAAATTGGTATACCGCTTGGGAGAAATTAATTACTAAATATTTTGTTACGATAGAGTTTTATCGCAATCCATAGAGCACAGAACAGAGGATGTCTACTTTGAAAAGGTGTAAGCGTTAAATTCATTTCCTTATGCCTATTTATTTTCCAAACAATATACTGCGCCCCATTTTTAAAAGTAAAAGCAGCTTTAATTAAACGAAGCGTGTTGAGGGGTTTACCTAATCTATGTCGTATCAACCATCGTTTGTAATATTTTTTTCTAGTAGCATAATCTATATTTACAAGAAAATTATGAGATGAATCTTCGGTAAAAGGGACCGGTAAATTTAACCAGCACCACTTTAAAAGTGTTGAAAAATAACTTTTAGACGTTTGCACAATTAATTCGGGTCGATTACTCGATTCAACCCTAAGCTCTGTGCGATAAGTCTGTTTAAAGAGTTCTATCCAAAATTTTTCAGGATGTGCTTTTTGGGGACCTAAAATTGCTGACCAAAAAGAGGCCACTTTACTTGCTCTAACAAGCAGCGCAAGTATAGCTTGCTCAACGGTTGAATTTTTTATCCAAACAATTTCAATGGGTTGGCAAAAACGTGCCCACACAGTCGTATCTAATGAGTTTATACGTGTTGCTCTATGGAATTGTTTTAAAGAAAGTATGGCTACCTTAGCCCGAAGAAGAGTGTTTTTATAATTATATTCATAATATTCCACATTAGGCGGCAACCAATAATTAGCGATTGCTTTAATAGTATGAGCTTGATGCCATTCGAATACTGAATTACAAACAACATAAAAATCTAATATTCCTGAAAGATTTTTATGACGTAAAGAAGAACCATAATATAGTACTGCCAGTACATTTTTGTTGGCAATAATATATTGAACAAAGTGTTTAATTTCTTCAGGAATATTTTCTTTGATTATTGAACGTTTCAAAAAAATTTCTAAAGACATATCTAGTCTTCTTATAACCGTAAAAATGAAAATCTCGGGCCAATAGATAATTTTACTACGTGATTATTGCCTGTATCATAGTGCTCTCCATCTAAAATAATATTTTGGTTCAAATTTAAAAGAATCTCTTTAGCAACACCACTATTGTAGGAAGAGTTCTTTCGCAACCACATAGGCGATTTGCCCTTTAGCAAAGCAAGACAAGATATGAGTAATTTTTTGGGATTGGCATCAACACTAAGGTAATGAAAAAAATCAATATTCCCATTGCCTCCCCAAAAAGGCCATATACCGTTCGAAAGCTTTTGTAATGTAGTGGCTAAAAAAATAAAACGGTTGCGAAATTCAAAATCGTTTTGTCCAATTTTAAGTCCACATAAGTCACCATCAAGCCAGATTCTTCTTGATTTAGGTAGAATTAATTTTAATAACGCAATTAGTATAGTGACCATTATGGCCAAATCGTGACCAAAATTTTTAGCAATAGTTGGTTTGTGTGCAATATCCGTTGCTTTTGTAAACGCTAAAGCCCCTTGAAACATGCCCAAAACTGCCGGTCGAGATGAATTTATCCATTCAATTTTTAAAGCATGCCTATGCTGTACAGCGTGAATTAACCTTTGCTTCTCAGAAAGAATTTTTATACGTTGCAAAGCTTGAAAACCACGCAGTCCAAATCCAATATCTTTAGAAATCAGATTAGTATTTCCTGAAGGTAAAATAACTAAGTAAGGGAACTGATCGGGTTCATAAGCATGATAAATACCAGTCAAAACCCGACTTACAGTACCGTCGCCGCCATCAATCAAGATACATTGCACATGTTTGCGTTTAAGTTCAGCAACTGTTTGCAATACATGATCAATTGAATAAGGAACACAATAATTATCTCCTAACCACTGTTTCGCAAACTGCGAAAATTCTTGATTCTCTTTCCGATTTAACCGACTGGTTGGATTTTTAATCAAAGCAATATTTTGTATCACAAGTAACTTCTAACCTTCACGAAAACATGAATAGATAATATAAAATCAATATCCTATAGCGTTATAGCAATCTGATAAGATAACTTGTTTTTCAGATACTGTGACAAAAGATATAATGTGTATAAAACAAAAATGGCTAAATTTTCCCAAAAAATTTACTTGCATTAAGGATAATACTCTTTTGGCCCCTTATAAGATTGCTCACATTTCTGATATACATCTTCCCATAGAAAATCTACAATTTTCCACGCGGTCGTTATGTAATAAACGCTTTTTAAGTTTTTTATCATGGAAAAAAAGACAATATAACTTGCAAAAAAAATATCTGGACAACACTATTGAAGATATAAAGAAATTTAATCCTAACTTGGTGTTAATCTCTGGAGACCTAACAAACCTAGCCTTGCCAGAAGAGTTTGAACAAGCTGCAAAATGGCTTCGTAGTCTTCCTTTTCGTAAAATATATATTGTACCTGGTAATCATGATGCTTTAGTAAAAACCAATTGGAACCAAACGTTTGCTTTATGGACCCCATGGACTATGGCTTTTAGCCAGCAAGACTATCCTGTAATTTTTAAAGAAGATCAAATTGCAATAATTGGCTTAAACACCGCAATCCCTACTCTACCTTTCTTAGCTAATGGACGTATTGATCATGAGCAACTAAAACGCTTAAAAGATTTACTTAGAAAAACTCGAGAAGAACAGCTTATAACAATAATTATGCTGCACCATCCCCCTTTATCCAATATTGTCGCCAAAAGAAAATCATTAGAAAATATAAAAAATTTACAAAATATTTTGAAAAAGGAAGGAGCTAATCTTATTTTATATGGGCACTCTCACAAAACAAAGACAGAAAAATTTCTCGATATACCTATATTAGGTATTAGTTCAGCATCTTCTTCTTCAGTAAAATTAAATAAAAAAGCTTCTTGGAGGAAAATTTTTGTAGAAAGCGATAAACATTTTTCTAAAATTAAATTTTCCGTTCGATCACAAACTAAAAATTTTAATTTTATTGAAGAAGATTTCTATTCTTTAACTCAGGCGCTATAGAAACAATCTTGAAACAAAAAGCATACCTAAAAACCTTCAAAAAACTTTTTTTAACCTATTGTTTCCCCGGAAACTTAGACAGTTATTTGCTTGCTCAAGCTTTTCCAACGTTTATTATTTCTTGCGGAATTATTTTAGCAGCATTAATGCTAGAGCGCCTCCTCGTTCTTTTGGATTTACTTGCTTCAGACAATAGCCCATTAGGAACATTTTTAGGATTACTTGCAGACTTGGTTCCTCATTATCTTGGCTTGGCTATACCAGCTGCATTTTGTATTTCCATTTATTCAACCATCCGGAAAATGAGCTTAAATAGCGAAATAGATGCTGTGTTGAGCTCTGGTATATCGTTATTTCGATGCACAAAAGCTTATCTTGCGGTTAGCATTTTTATTGGTTTATTTTGTATTATTCTTTACGGATATATCCAACCTTATGCAAGATACAATTTTAGAGCTGCTTTTTTTTATGCGTCCCATGCAGGTTGGATACCCAATATACAAAGCCATATGGTTGTAAAACCTAATGACAGTATAGTTATGATTGTTGATAAAGCCAGTAAACATGGCACCCACTTGTCAGGAATCTTCATTCGCCAAAAAACTGTCAACATCCACAACCAGCCTATTGAACATATTATCTTAGCTGAAAAAGGGATTTTTAATACCTCTAGAGATAATACAAAGGTAGAACTAGAATTAAATCAAGGTGAAAATCTTACACTCACAGCGCAAAATAAAAATAATTTAACCAAATTTAAAAGAGCAACCCGCATTTTACAACAATCCGACAAAAAACTTACTTTTAGAAAAAGAGGAGATGATGAGAGAGAGCTCACAATAACAGAATTGTATAAACAACTTCATAATCATACTAATGCCATTTCTTTATCCAATATCAGAGCAGAATTTCATTTCCGTTTAATAAGATCTTTGTCAATCCTTTCTATACCTGTACTTGCTACCGGGTTAGGGGTTATAAAAAAGAGAAAAAAAAACAATTGGGGTTTGGTTATTGCTGCAATTATATTGGTTAGCTATGATCATATACAGCAATTTGGTTCAACCTTAGTTTCAAAAGGACATTATACTCCTCTTTTTGCATTATGGTTACCGTTGTGCTTATTTTTTTTAGCGTGCTTATCTTGCCTATTAATAACAAATGGCTTTCCAATTCATTGGTCCACCCTATCATTTTCAAAAGCAAACCAAAAAAGATAAACTGTATAAATTATGAAAATTTTTATTAAGCGTCATAATTTAGTAGCGTATTTATCGACAAAATTGTTAGCAACCATTTTTGGTACAGCTCTCTTACTAACCACAATAATGGAAGCTTTAGTTTTGTTGGATCAACTTAATTCAATCTTGGAAAGGCATTTAGGAACAATAGGAGTATTACACTACATGATGCTCAGATTGCCCATGCTTTTCAGCTCTATATTACCCTTAAGTACTCTTATTGGATCGCTTATTGCTTTAACTCAATTAACACTTAATAATGAAATAACAACCCTTAGATCGGCTGGTCTATCAACGTTTGATCTTTTTATAAAATTGTTGCCGGTTCCCTTAATTTTGAGCGGTTTGTGCTTTATTTTTTATGATCAAATTACGCCAAAAACAGAACTTAATTTAGCTGTATGGTGGAATAAAAGTGATCCCAATCCACAAAAAGGAAAAGAATTTTATTTTTACCAAAATTTCGACATTATTAGCATCGGTTACCTGACGTATGGAGGCAATAAAATTGTTGATCTTAATATTTATAAGAGAAAAAACTTTTCCCATTTGGAATCAATTTTGACAGCCAAAGAAGCCAATTATTGTCATCGAAAATGGATATTGTCAGACGCTAAAATTCTCAACTTAGATCATTCGTCAAATCTAAATTTTAAAAAAATAACCATTAACCAACCACTAATATGGCAAACAAATCTTACTCCTAAAATTTTAGTAAGATTATCATCCGTAAACATCCCCCAATCGCTTCACACCATTTCCCATCAACTGTTCAATCGTTATCCTCTTAGAACACCAACAAATAGTTTAAAAACCACAATCTGGCAGCGTTTTTTTCTACCTCTCACGTTTATCATTATGATTATTATTTCGCTGCCCGTAACTTTTATACCACCCCGAGCAGGCCTCAAAAGTTGGTTGCCCATTTATTGCCTAAGTTGTGGTCTATTTTTTATTATTTTCCAAGAAGTTTTAAATGCCTTAGGTAAAGCAGGAACTTTACCTCCTCCCATGGCGGTTATACCTTCGATTTTAATTTTTCTTTTAGCAGCAAGTGCTATTATTTTAACTATTGAAGAAAAACCATGAAGCAGCGATCAATTTTTGAAATTATTTGTCATAATAAACCACCATTTAAGCGAAGCCATGATCTTGAAAATTTAAATTTGAAACAATTATGGGTTGCCTATTTATCACACAAGACCATACTACTTTACATTAGCCTTATTCTCGCCAGTATTTTCGGGGCTTATTATAGTTTTACAGATTGGTCAGCTATTATAAATACAGCCCTTATCATGATGTTTGGTTTTTCATTTATTTGGTACATTATTCATAGATGGATTATGCACGTCCGATTTTTGTATCGTATAAAATGGACATCTTCACTTTGGAAGCGCATCCACTTTGACCACCATCAGGATCCTTATTTGTTTGATACCTTATTTGGTTCTCCTTTAGCCATTATCCCCACGATTCTAATTATTGGTGCTGGAATTGGTTATATTGTAGGGGGAATTTCAGGTATTTTCATCTCTCTTGCGGTTGCCCTTTATATGTCGTGTTTTTACGAATTTTTTCATTGCATTCAACATTTGAATTATAAACCTAGGTCAGAATATGTTGCCCGTATTAAACAAGTACATCTTTTGCATCATTTTCACGATGAACTGGGTAATTTTGGAATTACCAATTATTTTTGGGATAAATTATTTGGTACTTTTTATGAAGATAGTAGAAGCAGGCCCGAAAGCCCGACAGCGTTCAATATCGGTTATACCATTAAAGAAGCCGAACGCTATCCCTGGGTAATGTTAAAAACAGGCGCACCGCCTCTTGACCGTCCAGAAAATTCCATTTCTAACCAGCAAAAAAAAATCACGAACCAAAATCAAGAAGCAGCATAGGAACGATATGGAACGAAACTCTGTAAATGCCTTAATTTTAGCAGGAACTAGACAAGGTGAACAAGATTTTTTGGCAAAACTCAACCACGTTTCACATAAAGCTATTATTCCTATACTAGGTAAACCTATGATTGACTATGTCGTTCAGGCTTTATCCAAAGTCAGTAACATAGAAAACATAATAGTAAGCATTGAGGAAACAGAATCCGTCAAAGAAATGTTACCTGACTATGTAAAATATCTTCCTTCTGCGTATGGCCCCAGTTCCAGTATTATTAATGGAATACAAGAACTTTCCACACCATTGCTTATTACAACAGCAGATAACCCCTTACTTAAAGCACAATGGATCGAATATTTTTTAAGAGAAGCGGAGCTGCATCAATGCGATATAGCTGTTGGAATTGCTCTAAAATCTCAAATAGAAAATGATGTTATGGGTACGAACAGGACTTATATCAAACTTGCTGATGGTTCTTTTTCAGGTTGCAATCTATTTCTTTTCCGTACCCCACAATCTATACGCGTCGCGCAATTATGGCAAACTTTGGAACGCCACCGAAAATATCCAGCCAAAATGGGACTTTTATTAGGTTACGAGGTTGTTTTGCGTTATTTTTTACGATGCCTTACGAGAAAAACTCTCAAGAAAAGGATCTTTCGATTAACCCAAGCTAAAATACACTTTATCGTTATGCCCTGGGGACAAGCAGCTGTTGACGTTGACAAAATAGATGATTTAGTCCTAGTCAATTCATTGATACAAAGTTAACTACCCTATGCGGATAGCTTATATTATTAATTCACTGGAAGGGGGAGGAGCTGCTTTTCCAATTCCTATTATTTTAACCCTTATGCATAAGTTAGGAGCTGAGGTCAGAGTTTTTGCATTAACCTTAAAAGATGGAAAAGCATTAGATCCTATACAAAAAGCTGACATACCTGTTTTTATTAGATCAGGAGATTTAAACGATCATTGGCAAGCGTATCGTTGGCTAGACAAACAAGTCATTAATTACCAACCAACGCATTTATGGACATCATTAACCCGCGCGACGTTATTAGGACAATTAATTGGGTACAAACATAATTTACCCGTTATAAGTTGGCAACATGCTGCTTACTTAAAGTTTACTAATTTAAAACTTTTACAATTAACCAGAAATCTCACCAAACTCTGGCTAGGAGATTCCGATATTGTTACACAACTTACTATAAAACGATTAGGAATTAGCAATGAACACATCATTACTTGGCCAATCTTTCGTGCGACTCCAGACCAAAAACGAGCAACCCCGTGGCACGTTGGAGAAAAAGTAAAAATAATTTCAATGGGACGGCTTCATGAGGTTAAGGGTTATGACATTTTAATACAGGCTATTCGCATACTGAAAAATAAACCGAACCTACCGCCTTTCGAGGTATCAATTTATGGAGAAGGTAAAGAATATAATTTTCTTAATTGTTTGATTAAACAGTATCAACTCCGTGATTGTTTTTATCTCAAAGGCTTTACTGATCAAGTTAGCGATAAATTAACAGATCAACATCTTTATCTACAACCTTCACGATCAGAAGGGTTTTGTGTATCTGCACATGAGGCAATGCAAGTAGGATTACCTGTTATTGCAAGTGCAGTTGGTGAATTGCCCCATTCCATAGAAAACAATGTTTCAGGCCTTACAGTAGCACCAGGCGATCCATCCGCTTTAGCCGCAGCGTTAGGCCAATTATTACAGAAACCAGAAAAATTGTATCATATGGGCACCTGTGCGAGGGAGAAAATTTTTTCATGCTTTTCTGAAGAACGGTTTAATCAAATAGGCAAACATATTTATGAACGTATGGAAAAATTCTCTACTTAAAAAATGTCTTTTTATTATGGCGCAATAGGAAACTTACATAATTTTTTAAAATGGTAAGTTCCATCAATGAATAATCGACGAATTGGTTTTTTTACAATATTTTTTGCATCAATTAAAGTATAAGGGCCAGCCGAGCTTAACGTATGAACGCCTTTATTATAATGACCAAATTGCGACGAAGCGTTTAATTCAAAAACTGTATGCGCTTCAAATTTTTCTGTATTTAACTGGCTTATCTTTAAATAGGATAAAGATCCTCCATACGTATAAGTACAATTCTGCGTCGGTAGATATATCGAATCGTCAATAACAATAGCACTTCCACCAGGTCTTGAACTAGCCGGAGTAATTCGAACAGGATTCATAGGATGTAAATTCCATACACCTTTTAACTCTTTAGCATAGGCGATGCATAACATTCGCTGACGAGATAATTTTACATCAGGATAAATAGGTGTGTAAAACATCCACCACAAATCTTTATAAAAAATAAGCGTTGGATCAATTGTTTTAGCTGGAAAAGAAAAATTCTTTACACGTTCCCACTGATAAGGAAAATTTATAGCTTGATATAACGAAGTTTTTTCAGCATTATGCGCTTCAGGTAGCATAAAAATTTCTTTTTTATCCTCAACAATCATTGGATAAGAAAGATGCCATGGTTCTTTTAATACGGTAGATCTATCCAACAATTGCAAATCTTGACTGAGAACGAGTACATCAATTTTACCATGCTTTTCCCTATAATCATAAGCTTCAGCAAAAATGTATAATTTTTCTTGTTTGAACAAACCAAAAGGATCTGCCAAAAAAGTAAAATTGGGTTCCTCTTTTAACCAATGAATACTCTGCAATCCCTCTGTAATCACTTGACTCATTGTTGCTTTGATAATGCCAATACGCCAAACATCTGTATTAAAAATAGACACGTAAATATGCTTTACAAAATTTTTGATAAGAAAAAGGCTTTTTAGAATGTTTTAAATAAGATTCCAAAACCACAACTAAAGGTTTAAATTGCATAGTTTGCATATGCTCATATAAACCACTTTTGACGATTTAACCATCAATAAAAACAAGACGATTGATATCACAGCTATTAAAATAATTTAGATAAAAGCAATTTCAATCGTCTTGAAAAAACGTTTTTGTACAGTCTTTAACTACTGGCAAAACCTATTCCCAAATATTAAGCTCAACCAACCCATCAAAAAACGTTCAAGTTTTTTCTATTCGATAGTAACCTCTTAGTAATGCAATAAAATAATCTAACCGTAAATATGATAACAATTTAAACAAATGTTAAGTAATTATTAATACAAACCATTGCTTTAAATTCAAGCTATGGTTAATGATTACCCTATTATATTTTACCAATTTTTAAATATATTTATTGGTACTATTTGTAATTATTATTTATAAGGTTCATGATAATGTCCAATGAGCTTGATCGCCGTTTTAAGGCAGCTAAGTATATTGTCCATAAGGCAGCAGAAATAGCTTTAGAACTCCGTCCGTCTCCTGGAGGACCGCAAGGATCTCTTAAACATGTTCAAGATTGGGTAACGGCAGCTGACGGTAAAATCGAATCTTTTATTTCCCAGGAAATAAAAAATTTATTCCCAGAAGATGGGTTTCAGGGCGAGGAAAAGGGGGAGACACGTACAGGTTCACTTCAATGGGTTGTTGATCCTATTGACGGCACTTCAAATTACGCAAGAGGAAGAGATCGATGGTGCGTATCATTAGCGCTTATGCATAATGATGAACCTCTTCTTGGCATTATTGAAGCACCTTGTACACAAGAATTTTATACAGCACGATTAGGTCATGGTGCGTTTTTGAACAACGCACCCATTTCTGTTTCGGATGTAAAAGATCCTAAAATTTCTATGATAGAATTAGGTTGGAGTCATGTTAGTGTTAAAGAAGAATTTCTGTATTATGCAGATAAAATCCTTTCTACTGGCGCAATGATTCGAACCATAGGTTCTGGTACCTTATCTTTGGTCGACGTTGCGACAGGTCGGTTGGACGGACATTTTGAGATGAAGATTAATTTGTGGGATGTGGCAGCAGCTTTGGTTCTTTTAAAAGAAGCAGGGGCTGTTGTTTCACCTTTTTTGAAAACAGGAGGACTTTATAAACCCACACCCATACTTGCATCCTCCCCTGGACTTGCTAAACTATTATCCGATATTACGCATTTACCTTTAGACGGGTAGAAATAAATTCTTAATAGTTTTTATTAAAAGACAAAAACACTATGAAACCATTTAAAATTTTGAGTTATCTTTTCTTGTTTTTTGTTGCAACGTTATGGACAAGTGACCTCTATACGGTCCAAGCAAAGACGAATAATGAACAATCTTTGGTCGATCATGCTACGTTGGCGGTACAAGACGTTTTTAACCAAGAAACAACCCATAGCACACTCTATAAAAAACTAAACGACGCTCGAGCGGTAATGATTTGTCCGAATGTGACCCATATTTCTTTAGTATTTGGTGGATCAGGTGGACAATGTGTTTTATTATCAAGGGACGCTCAAGGGTCATGGTCAAGCCCTGCTTTTTACAGCTTATCCAGTGGGTCTTTTGGCATTCAAATGGGAGTACAAAATTCAACCATCATACTTTTTATTATGAATGATATAAGTCTGCGTAACTTACTTGATAGCCAATTTACAATGGGTGCCGATGCTACTGCTACTGCCGCCAATTCGAATGGAAGTGCCGACACAGGAATTTCCGATATTTATACAGTCCAAAAAAGTTCTGGACTATTTATTGGTGCTTCCCTTAAAGGCTCAAAACTTAAAATTGATAGCAAAGCCAATTACAATTATTATAATAGCATGGTTGGACCTGAAGACATTGTAATGGCCATGCGCGTTAATAATTCAAACGCTGATCCTTTACGAAGAATGTTAATTAAATTGTCTAATGCGGCACCCGCATCTACACATATAGTTCATTCCAAAACTAACCGTTTTGACAAAAACGGAGCCATTCAACTGGCTCCTTCTCTAGAAGAAAATAATCAAACGATTAAATCGGAAAATTTACCGCCACCAAAATAATTTCGACGATATAAAACAATGGTTCTAATAAGTCTAATTCTTTTTTCTTAACTTTATATTACGATTATGTTCGACCAAAGAAGAGGAAAAACTATGCCCACCTGTACCGTTCGCAACAAAATAAAGAAGGTTTCCCTCAACAGGATGGGCAACTGCCTTTAAGGCAGCAATACCAGGCGAACAAATAGGGGTTGGCGGTAAGAAATCGCTCCAATAGGTATTATAAGGATTAATCAATTTCCAGTCTTGTCTATTCAACGCTCTATCTAAATGACCTTTGCCTTTTGTCAACGCATAAATTATTGTAGCGTCAGACTGCAGTTTCATCCCCTGTTTCAATCGATTAATAAATACTCTGGCAACCATAGGACGCTCGATCTTAATCGCTGTTTCTTTTTCAACGATAGAAGCAAGAATAACCATATCCTTCGAAGACGTTAATACGCCTGTATCGTTCCTGTTTTGCCAAATTTGCTCAACCGTTTTCTCCATCGCTTTTTGCATTTTTTTTAAAAGTTGTAAGCGAGAAGTTCCCCAACTATAAGAATAGGTTTGCGGCAACACCGTACCTTCTTCTGGAGGAGTAATTTTTCCCTCTAAAAAAGGTGCTTGATTAATAAGACTGGCTATCTGATAAGACGTTAGCCCTTCAGGAACAGTTAACTCATGTTGAACCGGTTTAGCATAGCGGAGAATACCGATAATCTGTCGCATGGAAATATGCTCAGGAAAGGTAAACTCAGCGGCGCGCAATGCACCCTTTTTTTTACTTATAAAAACAACAAAACGAAAAATAAAAGCGCTAGAAGTATTTTGGGTAAGAAGATGTTCTTTTTGCAATTGGGTTAATACAGAAGAAATATTACCTTTTTTAATAACAATGTTTTTGCTTTCCTTTAAAGGACCCGGCTGAGTATAAAGAAAATTCCCATAAAAAACAAAAAGTACGATCATTAAAATGACCATACTTAAAACCAAGATAACTTTACGCACGTTGATCCGTCTCAATCAATAGGACTTAACTTACACCCGTCTGAATATTAAAGAAGCGTTTGTGCCACCAAAGCCAAAACTGTTCGATAATGCGACGTTAACGTTTCGTTGCTGAGCCTCATGAGCAACACGATCAATAACACTTTCTTTTGACGGACTATCGAGATTGAGCGTGGGCGGAACAACATTATGACAAATGGATAAAAGAGAAAATATTGCTTCTACCGCACCAGCAGCTCCTAACAAGTGCCCTATTGCTGTTTTTGTTGAAGACATAGCCAATTTCTTAGCGGCTTCACCAAACAATCTTTCTACAGCACCCAATTCCAAATCGTCTGCCATCGTCGAAGTACCATGCGCATTGATATAATCAACATCTTCTAAGTGTATGCCCGCATTCTTTACCGCAACACGCATGGCTCTTAAAGCGCCCTCATGACCTTCTGCCGGTGCGGTAATATGATGCGCATCTCCGGACATGCCATACCCAATAACTTCGCCATAAATTTTGGCGTTCCGACGTTTGGCATGTTCGTATTCTTCTAATACCAAAATTCCTGACCCTTCACCCATGACAAAACCGTCTCTATCCTTATCCCACGTTCGAGAGGCTTTTTGAGGAGAATCATTAAAATTTGTTGACAACGCTCTCGCTGCAGCGAACCCTGCAATACCTAAAGGACATACGGCTGCTTCTGCACCCCCTGCCACCATCACGTCTGCATCACCAAAAGAAATCAAACGGGAAGCATCACCAATAGCGTGCACACCCGACGCGCAGGCAGTCACGGCCGCATGGTTAGGACCTTTAAAGCCATATTTAATGGAAACATAACCCGAAACAAGATTAATTAAGGCTGCTGGAATAAAAAAAGGGGAAACTTTCCGAATATCGCCATTATGAACTTTAAGCGACGTTTCATAGATTGTCTGTAAACCACCTATCCCTGATCCGATCATAACCCCTGTGGCACAACAATCTTCTTCTGTTTGCGGAAGCCAACCTGAATCTTCCACCGCCTGCATTGCAGCCACTAAACCTAAGTGAATAAAACGGTCCATTTTCTTTTGATCTTTGACAGGTATCCATTCCGACAAATCTAATTTGCCTTCACTTTTCGATCCTGTGGGCACTTCGCCTGCTACCCTGCAAGGAAGATTGGAAGCATCAAAACTTTTAATAGCACGAATGCCACTCTCACTAGAAATCAACCGTTGCCAAACATTATCTACACCTAAACCTAAAGGGCTAACAATCCCTATACCAGTCACGACCACTCGACGTTGCGCAGACAATGTTTTAACAGTCATACAGCTGAATCCACCCGTTTTTACAATTGGTTTTTCATAGTTTTAAAAATTAAACAGATTGCTTTTGCTTTTCAATATAGTCAATCGCATCTTTAACCGTTGCAATTTTTTCCGCGGCATCCTCGGGAATTTCAACACTAAACGCTTCTTCAAAAGCCATAACCAGTTCAACAGTATCTAAACTGTCTGCGCCAAGATCGTCAATAAAAGAAGCTTCTGGGGTTACTTTTGCTTCTTCAACACCTAGGTGTTCAACTACGATTTTTTTAACCTTATCGGCAATATCGCTCATCTAATTTAATTCCTTATTACTTATAGAAAGCATCTTTAATTTGCTTAATTTAACTTTGTATAGAAAATTTTCAAAGACAAAAATTCACCTATTAAGCCATGGGGGATAACACAATTATTATCAATAGCCAAGATAAAGTTCTTAGCTAGTGATCAAATCTTGAAATAATCATACCCTACCGTTACGTCAATACATCACGTTATTGAAATAACAATTAAACCATAACCATCCCCCCATTTACGTGCAAGGTTGTACCCGTAACCCATTGCGCTTCAGTAGAAGCTAAATAAACAACCGCGGCAGCAACATCATCAACGTTACCCATACGAGAACAAGGAATTTTTTCTAATAATTTTTCTTTTTGAGGCTCTGACAATTGATCCGTCATTGCTGTTTCAATAAATCCTGGAGCGACCACATTGACCGTAATATTCCGGCTTGCAACTTCTAAAGCAAGCGACTTACTCATTCCTATTAATCCAGCTTTAGCCGCTGCATAATTACATTGACCTGCATTTCCTGTAACACCAACAATTGACGAAATATTGATAATACGCCCATAACGGCGCCGCATCATTCCCTTCACAGCAATTTGACTGAGGTGAAAGGGGACGGAAAGATCAATATTCATCACCGTTTGCCAATCGGATTCTTTCATTCGTAAAGCCAGCGTATCTTTGGTAAGCCCAGCGTTATTAACCAAAATGTCTATAGGTGAGTTAACGAGCTCTTCCGCTTGAGGAATAAGATTTTCAACTGCATCGCTATCCGATAAATTAGCAGGGAAAATCTTTATTTTATTCTCCCCACCAAACTGTTGCTGAACTTTTTTTAAAATCGCTTCGCGAGTCCCCGTTATAACAACTGTTGCCCCTTGCTTGACCAATGCTTTGGCAATTGCGCTACCAATCCCACCAGATCCCCCAGTCACGAGCGCACATTTTTTATCTAATTGAAACATATGTATTCCTTGTTACATGGCGCATACATTAAAACACTTTAACAAACTGATCAATATCAACAGGATCACTAATCGAATAGGCTTTTCTATCTTTCGCGATCCTTTTAACTAAATTGGATAATACTTTACCTGAGCCAATTTCATAGAATACTTCTACATTTTGATCCAATAAATATTGTATGGTTTCCGCCCACCGTACAGGGGCAGTGACTTGTTCGACAAGTAACGTTTTGATGTCCTGCTCGCTCTGATACGGTTGAGCCGTCACATTAGCAACAACAGGTATAACTGGGCAATTAACCTGAATATCAGCCAGAGCAGTTTGCATTTTTTCAGCAGCAGGCTTCATCAATGGACTATGAAAAGGTGCAGACACAACCAATTTTATTGCCTTTTTTATTTTCTTTTGATTAGCAACGTCAATTGCACGGTCTATAGCGTCTTGGTGACCAGAAATAACGACTTGACCCGCACCGTTATCATTAGCAACCACGACAAAAGAGCCAGGAAGAGTGACTTCTTCACAAATTTGCTTAGCGTGCTCTTTATCTGTTCCTAATAAGGCAGCCATACCGCCCATTCCTTCCGAAACAGCGCTCTGCATAGCCTCACCTCGATGCCGTAACAATCGCGCAGTAGTTTCAAAGTCAAACGATTTTGACGTGCATAACGCTGAATACTCCCCTAAAGAATGACCTGCCGCAAATTGAACCGATTTAGCAACATCTAGCCCCGTTTCTCTTTCCAATACCCTCATTACCGCAAGTGAATGTGCCATCAGTGCGGGTTGAGTATTCTGCGTCAAGGTTAATTTATCTTCAGGACCTTCCATCATTAATCGGCTTAAAGGTTGCTTCAATGTTTCGTCTAAACTCTCTAAAACCTCTCTTGCTGCGGAAAAGGTCTCACAAAGTGCTTTAGCCATACCAACGTATTGACTTCCTTGACCGGGAAATAAAAAAGCGCGAACGGTCATATTATGTTCCTAATTCTTCTTATTCGATTTTAAAATTTTTTTACCACAGTTTAAGGTCAAACGTAAACTGTCCCATAATAAAGCAGGAATCTCTCTTAGTCTCCAATACCAACGTTTACGAAAATTGCGCGACGCTTGCCCTCTTGCACGAACAGGTCGAACAGTCCAACCCTTTAAACGCATTAGACAACTACACCTTAGAATATGATAAGCACTTGTCACCAAAACAAGCGTTGTATTTTCTTTATAAAAATGTTGTTTTTCTAGTATCTCAGAACAATAAAGAACGGAATCTAGCGTATTTTTTGCCTGATCTTCACGCAGAATCTGCGACGCTTTTACATTTTTTTCAAGCAACAGTTTTTCCATCACCATGGCTTCCGTTCGTCCACATTGTGCATTTCCGCCACTTACCACATAAAGGGGGAACGCGCACTTCACTCCATAGCGATAGGCTGCCTCAACACGATTAAGCAATGCAGCAGGCGGAGAGCCATTATTTTTTAAAGATGCTCCAAAGATAAGAATGGGTTGCTTCTTCACGATAAAGATCTTACAAAAATCTGGTTCATACTTTCGCATTTTGAAAATGTTTCTTGCCATACAGACATAATTTTATTTTTTGCTAAACCTCTCTGACAAGCCAGTTCAAATATTTCGCCCAAATTACGTTTTCCATCAATCAAACTTAACAACATTTTTGCTTGTGAAGGCAAAGATAGATGTACGGTCAAACCATTCATTACGTGGGGCAAAAGATTTGATGGCAGTATTCGACGAATTAAAACCTCAATAGGAGTCTCACGTACGTATGGCACGCATTCCATTGCACAAGGATCCGTTCGAACCCATCTATCTTCCTGATGGCTAATATACATAACGTGTGTAGCCATATTCCCTGCGAGAGCTTCTGAAATGATCGCTTTGCTACGCGTGTCCATTTCATCCATTTTTGCACGTATCATGGGGTCTGAAGTCAAGTAGTAAGGATCGTAACGCACAGGCTCCATAAGGGCATTGATTTTAAAACCAGTCCCTTCAACTAACGTCCATAACTCATCAATCGTATAAGGGGTATCCCTAGGATTAAGCAAAAGATCGTATAAACCCGAATCTCCCCCCAAAATATGATCGCTGAAATTATTATTGAATCTTAACCATGCCGTTGAAGGTAAATGCTGCATTATCTTTTTCGCAATATTTAGTCTTTTAACAGGCTTTTCCTCTAAAGGCGCTAAATATGAAAGGGCTTTTTGCAACATATAAACGCCCGTACGTCCATAAGGTGCATAAACCATCAACCCTATGCCACCCTGAGGCGCCAACATTGTTTTCAGAATGGCAAGCCCTTGGCTAGGATTAGGAAGATGATGCAATACACCACAACAATCAATATAATCAAACAAACCTAAAGATAGATTAGGCAAATCTAAAATAGATCCTTGAACAATTCGCAGATTATTTAGATTTCGAATTTTAGCACGCTCTTTCACAATGGACAAAACATTGTGGGCACGATCTAAGCACACAACCTCCCCTAACGAATGACGTCGCGCCATTTGTTGAGCAACCATAATGGCGGCATCCCCAGTGCCACATCCCGCAATTAAAACACGGAGTGGCTCAGAGTATTTTCTTTTTCCCCCAAAAACCCAATACTCAATTTCATTAAGATGGCTCGGAGTTCCTATGAGCAACCTACGTTTTTCGTCTTGTGGGTCTCGTTGCGGATAAGGATACAATTCATATTGTTCAGCTAAACGATCGTCTCTGAAATCTTTTAAAATGGTCATTTATATTCTTGTAATTAATTTGCCACGCTGCCAAGCCTCAGCTGCCTCGTGACAATCCATGCCGTCGAAGCGTATAGCTTGCTCCATTAATTTTAGAACCTGGTTGCCCAGAGTCACTGCACCCAGCTCATCCAATAAATCCTCGTCAAAACATGTTATCGAAGATTCTTGAATAAGAATTGCTGCTTTATGTTCATTAAGCTGAAAAGGGGATGCCAATTCTAAACTAAATATAAATTCAGAACTGGCAATAATACTAGGTTGAGATAGCACCATTAGATTGGGCAGCTTAAAATTTATTGTTTCATTATAAGAAGCAAACGCTTCTTCTTCTGTAGCATTTTGCAACAAAAACCCTTTTTCCAGGAAACCATGTTTTTGAAAAACGTAATAGGCATAGTCATACAAAGTTTCAGGAACGACAACCGTTTGATTGAGTTCAGCAAACGCACCAATTTGGTCAAAAGAATGTATTTTGTTCTGAAAATTTTTCGATAGTGCAAAAAAACTAAAAGGCTGATAAAGATTGCCCAATTGACGGATATAAGGAATTTGGTTCAGCATATCTCTGTGAATATCGGGTAACCATACTGTCGAAAAAATATCAATTTGACCTGCAACCAATTCTTTAAGCAACCCTGCTTTGCTTCCTGTTATCAATTCAACATTTTCCAACCCATGCGCTTCTAATACTCTTAGTACTACAGCTGCAGAGGCTTCGTGAACGGGAGTATCAAAAAAGGCTAATCTTATTAAATCTAAACTCAATGGTTTGAGACCTTACGCAAAAAATGAATAGTATAACCGATAATTAAATCAAGACAGATGGGCTATGCGTTTACTGTAAATTTTTCTTTGTTTTCTAATAAGCTTCATGACCAAACTTGCCAATCGCTCTTGCCATTTTGTTGAAGGCATCCACCCAATTGCTTTAAATACCATGTTAATTACCTTACTAAAATGACGTTTTTGATAAATAGGAATGGCTTTGACCATATAAAGCGCTATGCAACGTTTATGATTATAAGGCATATTTTCAGGTTCGTTGGTTACATGATATGCAGAGGCCAATTCATCATCTTGACTTTCAACAATGCGCATAATAGCAATTTTAGCCCGTTGCCATTTGGTTAGTTTATCTTTAGATTCGTACTTTTTAAAGTAATCATAAAATAATTTATAATGCCGAAATTCATCTGCCGCAACCCGCCGGCATATATCTTTTAATACAGGTTCTTCAACATAATCCGCTAACGCCGAATAATACGAAGAGGTTCCCACCTCAACTATGCAACGCGCAATGAATTCCCCAGATTTAGAACCTCGTATGGAATGTTTAACATTTGTGTTAATTTTATAAAATTCTTTAAATTGAGTAAAACTTTTTTTGTAATCCCAATCGGGATCTGCCAGCATAGCCCACTTCCCCAGAACCTCTCCGTGCTGAACCTCTTCGGCTTCCCATTGATCAAATGCACCTGCCATTTCAGGATCATTTGTAAATACATTTTTTAGATAAACGGTATAATCAACACTATTACGCTCAACAACCGACGCTGTTTTAATGAGAGGTATAATTGCTTTATCGACCAAAGAACGATCAAACTGGTCCCATTTTATTTGTTCAATATTCCAATGCTTAGCCATTATTATACCCCCCTGTTAAGTTAGAACGATATTGCTAGGTAAAATTATATAATTTCAAATAACTCAGTGCAAAAAGAAAATGACAAAGAATGTTAAAACAATTTTTATATTGTCCTAAGTAAAGTACTACTGGTGACTATTTAGGCCTTTTATCTTTATCCATGATACGGGCACAAATCCCTTCTTTAGCATTAGGTTTTTTGAACGAATACTAAATAAGTTTAAATCCTGCGGCACAATGCTGTTTTTAAATTTTGAGGTGTAGGCTGCCGCACTTCAAACAATACTGCCAATAAAAACGAGCTAGCACTTTTCATCATATCCAAATCCTCTTTAGCTCAATCTAAGCAACTTTCTTCCAATGCTTTTGTAATCAATTCCAATGAAAAGTTGCTCTATATATATTAGATTTCTTTTTAAAAAAATTGAGAATATCTTTCTTTATACGCAAAAGGAGCCACTGTTTTTTAGACAAACGAAAAGCCAACCGCCTAATTAAATTATTCAAATGAACTAAAGATAAGATATAATCAGCCAAAAATATATTGCTTCCAAAAAATTTTCGTACCTCCAGCAAGCACCACTCTGAATCCCGTATAGTCTTTGAAACGATAGAAAAACATCGCTTCCAGTATTTGGCATCACCCCTATCGTCACTTCTGGCCTTGCCAGCAATCAATGTTCTGTCCCCATTTCTAAGAGGCAAAACAACCAATTCCTATACCTTCTTTGGTAATAAGGCCGTCCATCATACTGATAATAAGTTTTGGGTAACGTATTATAAATTTAACCAGCGAGTGTTATATTTAAAAAATCAAATGGCTTGATCCTATTGATCATTTTTTAAATAATCAGCAATTTTACGTATATCTCTGCCACTACTAAACGCTCCATTTGAATTGCGGTTTAACAGAACAAATTGAATGTCTGGATCTTCTTTCAAATTCTTTAGTACCGTCCTTATTTCATTTTATAAACGTTTATCCTGCTTTTTTCATGTTTTAATTCTGTTTGATCGTTTATCTATGGACAATCAATTAATTAATTATAAACACTTTTCTAACTATAGTTTTCACAGGGTTTATGTTCTTTATTTCTTGATAAAAACGCACTATTCATAAAATCCTATCTGCTAAAGACTTTATAGATTAAAACATATTTACCCTATTAAATATTCAAGGACCTTCTGATGCTTGCTAATAAAAATGATTCGTTACATGAGAATATGAAAGATTTTTTTCCTGTACGACATGATTGGAGCAGAGAAGAAATAGAAAAATTATTTAAGTTACCTTTTCCTAAACTCATTTATCAAGCTCAAACGGCTCATCATCTTTATTTTGATCCCACTCTCATTCAAGTATCAACCTTGCTTTCTATCAAAAGCGGTGGATGCCCAGAAGATTGTGCCTATTGCCCCCAAAGTGCACGACATAACGAAAAAATTAAAGCTGACAAACTCATGGCAATTGAAGAGGTTCTGCAACGAGCTCAAGCAGCCAAAGATCAAGGCGCTACACGTTTTTGTATGGGTGCCGCGTGGCGATCACCTAAAAAACATGACCTAGAAACGGTATGCGCTATGATTGAAGGTGTTAAAAAAATCGGTCTGGAAACTTGCGTTACCTTGGGTATGCTGGATAAAAATCAAACCGAACGATTAAAGCAAGCGGGACTAGATTATTACAACCATAATTTGGACACTTCAAAAAAACATTACGAAAAAATTATTTCAACCCGAACCTATCAAGATAGATTGGATACCCTGGCCTTCATCAGAGAAGCCAATATTAAAGTTTGTTGCGGGGGCATTCTAGGTATGAATGAGCAAGAAGCCGATCGCATCGATATGATCATGACTTTAGCCAATTTACCCAAACACCCCGAAAGTGTGCCTATAAATCTTCTTATCCGGGTTAAGGGTACTCCCCTAGAGAATGCCGAACCCATTGAACCCATTGATTTTGTGAAAACGGTAGCCGTTGCTCGTATTGTTTTACCAAAAAGTTACGTGCGGCTTGCTGCAGGCAGAAACGAAATGACGCCTGAAATGCAAACGCTTTGTTATCTTGCTGGCGTCAACTCTATTTTCTTAGGCGAGAGGCTATTGACGTGTCCCAATCCAGACAAAAATACAGATCTCAATCTATTTAAAAAATTGGGATTGCAAATTGCCCCAAAATTATAAATAAATTATCCCGCAATAACTCTATGAAATAGGTGCCTTCCAACGCAACAGCCGCAAAGCATTGGTAACAACACAAACGCTACTTAGGGCCATCGCACCTCCTGCAATGGCAGGATTTAACATACCTAACATTGCCAAAGGGATTCCAATAATATTATAAATGAAAGCCCAAAATAGACCCTCTTTAATGCGCTGATGAATTTTTTGGGCAATATCGATCGTTGCATAGACCAACATCGGTTGACTTCTCATTAAAACAATGCCAGCAACCTCTGCTGCAACATCCGTTCCCTCTCCCATAGCAATACCTAAATCGGCCGCTGCCAACGCAGGGGCATCGTTAATGCCATCACCCACCATAGCCACGGCGCCATTCTTATCTCTATTCGCTGATAATGTAACAATAATTTTTTGTTTTTCTTCTGGACTTAAATTACTGTAGACATCTGAAACCTCTAAAGCTTTACCGATCTCTTGAGCCGCATGATAATTATCCCCAGTTAAGATAATGGGGCGGATTTTTCGCTTTTTTAGTTCATCCATTAAGCGCATGGCTCCTTCTCGTATCTGATCCTTAAAAGCAACCAATCCTACAATTTCATGAATATTATTTTTAGACCTTACTAACCAAGACAGACTTGTGCCTTTGACTTCAGATGGCAAATCAGGGACGTGCAATCCAAGAGCCTCGATCATTTTTTCATTGCCGAACCAAAACTGATCCCCATTAAGATCTCCAACAATACCTCTGCCTTGATCTTTAATGACTTTAAACGATTTAGGTTCTATAAGATGGTGTTCTGTTTTTGTCGCTTCCACTGTAATAGCTTTTGCTAAAGGATGTTCGCTTGCCTTCGACAAACTAGCCGACCAAAAAACAATTTCTTTTTGATTATAATTTCCAAAAGGTATTACGGATTGAACGTATAATTTTCCTTTTGTCAAAGTTCCTGTTTTATCAAGGGCAATCGTTTTTATACGTCTTGCTTTTTCTAAAGCTTCCGCATCCCTTATAAGAATACCTGCTCTTGCCGCCGCCGCACATCCTGTAGCCAATGCGGTTGGGGTTGCAAGGCCCAACGCGCACGGACAGGCAATAACCAGAACAGATGCACCATGGAGTAACCCAGCTATAAGATCGCCATAAAAAAACCACCAAACAAAAAAAGTAAGTAACGCTGCGAGAATAACAATAGGTACGAAAATAGAGCTAATGCGATCAACCAATTTTTGTATAGGGACTTTGGTAGCTTGGGCATTTTCGACCAAACGTACAATTGCTGCTAAGCGCGTCTCGCTGCCTATTTTGCTTACTTTAATAACAAGACGGCCTGTCGTGTTGAGTGCACCGGTTATAACCGTATCATTAACATTTTTTTCGACTGGCAACGATTCCCCTGTAAGCATCGATTCGTCAACATCACTTTCGCCCGCAACAACAACGCCATCACAAGGGATGCGTTCTCCAGGTCTTACAACAACCAGATCACCGATAAACAAAAACTCGTTTGGAATAATTTCTTCTTTTCCCTCTCTTAACCGACAAACATTTTCAGGCCTTAAAGCTTGCAAAGCCCTTATTGACGAAGCGGCTTTAGTTCTTGCTTTTTTTTCAAGCCAATGCCCAAAAAGAACAAAGGTAATAATAAGAGAAGAGCTCTCATAATAAAGATGAGGCTCTGATCCATTCGAACCTCTAATAAACCAAACCAATAATAAAACGGTGCTAAGTCCCCACGCAGCGCTAGAGCCTAATGAAACCAATAAATCCATATTACCTGTTCCCGCTAACACGGAACGATAGCCTGCACTATAAAATTGTTTTCCTAACCAAAATTGTACTGGCGTCGCCAATAAAAACTGTAACCAACCCGGCAACATCCATGAAGGATAAAGAATACTAACGATCATTGCTATCAACAACGGCGCAGACAAAATGGCAGCACTAACCCATTTTTTTAATTCCTTTTTATCGTCACTAAAGGCGGTATCGTTTTTGGTAAGATTTGGATTGATCCACTGGGCTTCATACCCCGCGTCTTTAACTTTTCGTTCTATTGCCTCAATAACTGTCTTACTATCTTTGGAAGGATTTAGAAGTACTCTGGCTTGCTCTAACGTTAGGTTAACACTAGCATCCTCAACGCCATCTACTGATTTAATGGCTCGTTCAACGCGTCCAACACATGATGTACAGGTCATTTGTGCAATTGAAAAATTTACACTTCGAAAAGTTAAATTATGTTCAGACATAATGCTAAACCCTGACCATCTTTTAAAAAATTAGAACCAAAATAGTAATCAATACGCTATATATGTTATTATAATTACGCTAAAAGATACAATGTATTCGTTTAAGGAGTCTGTGTAATGAAAACTTATAATATTAAAGGCATGACGTGCCAACACTGTGTCAAAACAGTTAAAGAAGCGCTAAGAAAGCTACCAGGGGTAAAAACAGTAGACGTTGATCTTAAACAAGGCACTGTCAGTGTTGAAGGAGACGTCGAGAAATCAGCCATTAAAAAAGCAATAGAAAAAGAAGGGTATGAATTAACATAAAATTTTAATTTTAAAAAAATTAAAGACTACAAACAGTTTAAATCATTACAATTCCTAACCTTGGTAACAAAATTTTGGATCAACTGGGAATCTTTAATTCCCAGTTGATTTTCTACACCTGAAGAAACATCCACAGCACGCGTACCAGAAAGAGAGATCGCTCGATCAACGTTCCGACAATTAAGTCCCCCTGCAAGCACCCATGGCTTAGGGGCCCGCCATGATTGGGTTATACGCCAATCAAATTGCTTACTGTTACCACCGGGTCTTGTATCGGTTTTTGAGGCAGGAGCCTCAATGACTAATCCATCTAAAGGACAAGACGTCGGCAAATCCGAAAACCTTTTTATTCCTTTTGAAAGCCAAACGGGAATATTAAAACGTTTACGAATAAAACAAGCCTGCTCCAAGGAAGTGTAAAGCTGTAGAACATCCAACCTTACCTTTTCAAGAACAGTTTCTATTTCTTCTTCATCAGGATGAACAAATAAACCGACCCTTTGCAAACCTTGCTGTTTAAAATCGGGTAAATGGGACGCCTGCTCTGGAGTAATGTAACGCGGAGAAGGTGGATAAAAAACCAAACCAACCCAATCTACGTTTAATTTCGCTAGTAATTCGTAGTGATTTTCTTCTTTGATCCCACAGACTTTTATTGCGATCAAAACAATCACCCTTGGATCTGTTCTAAGATCGTATGGACGATTTTCCTAGGATCGGAAGCTTTAGTAATAGGTCTGCCTACTACAATCCAACTTGCACCAGCTTGGCGTGCTTCCTTAGGTGTCATCACACGCTGCTGATCATCTGAGGCTAACCGTTCGAGTCGAATTCCAGGCACAATTAAACTGATTTCCTTACCTAGACGTTCTCTTAAATAAAAAACCTCTTGTGGAGAACATACCAATCCATCAACGCCATTTTCTAGAGCCATTTCTGCTAATAAAAGCACTTGATCAAGAGGTGTTTTTTCAATGCCTATACTATATAAATTGCTTTGATCCATACTGGTTAAAACCGTAACCCCCAACAGCAAAGGACGCTGCTGCAACTCAAAGTAATTATTAACAGCCTCCCGAGCAGCCTTGATCATTTTTTCGCCGCCTAAAGTATGTATGGTCAACATAGACGGGTTTAAAACAGATAAACTTCCAATAGCAGAAGCAACCGTATTGGGTATATCGTGTAATTTAAGATCAAGAAAAAATCTCTTATTTTTAGTTAAATTTTTTATATTATCCAAACCAAGAGCATACATACACTCCATACCGATTTTAATCATTTGACCTGTTTCATCGGCAATTTCTATCCAAGTTTTTACCTCTGCAAACTTTTTTGTGTCCGCTGCTATAATAAGTTTTGTTTTCTGAGTCATTGTACTTTAATTTTCCAACGTAACATCTTCGTAACTTGAGGTTGAAGACGTTGGGGTAGGACTGGAACTCGATTGTAAAACGGCTTGGCTGGCATGATGCTGTGTCGTTAAATCAATGTAACGCGTCTGTAGGTCAGTTAACTGTTTTTCAAGTTCTCTTACTTTTTGTTCTGCTTTTCTAGTACGCCTCCACTGCCCCACAAGGGAAATAAAAACTGTCAATGCTCCAACAAAAAACGAAATTAATCCCCATATTAAAGAAAAAAGTCCAATAGACGTTTTCCATTCTGCTATGATAAATTTGACATTGATAGGATCAATATTCACTAACATCACAACAATAAGTACGATAATAAACGGTATAATTACAACGAGACGTAACACCTCAGAACTCTCCTTAATAAACAAAACTTATTTTAGCAGAAAATTTTTATTATGATAACTTAATAGGCTATAAATTACAATTTTAGGAAAAGGAAAGAAAATTTGCTCAAAATACAAGTATAAATGTTTATAATTTCAACATAATGTTAAAAAACGTTGGACTTATTTGATTTCCCATGTTCATTCTATAGAGAATTAAGATTTAATTATAAGT